>DASSQJ010000340.1:0-11486 GCA_035702545.1 Phycicoccus sp. | reverse complement strand
TGGGAGCCGGTCAGCGCGGAGGACCGGGCCCTCGACGCCCACGCCCTCGAGCTGGTCCGCATCCGCGACCGGTTCGGGGACTGACCGCCGCTCAGGCGTAGAGCGCGCCCACCACCTCCCGGAAGACCTCGGTGTGGCGGTCGACGTCCGCGCGGGTCGTCTCCGGGCACATCAGCGCCATGTTGTGGAACGGGGTCATGAGCACTCCGCGGTTGCACGTCGCGAGGTGCAGGTAGGCGTCGAGCTCCTCGTCCGCCGCCGCGGCCGACTCCTCGCCGCTGCGGGGCGCGGGGCGCGCGAACCGGTACTCCGCCCGGGCCCCCAGCTGGCTGATCGACCAGGGCACGTCGAGCTCCTCGAGAGTGGCCTGGACTCCGGCCGTGAAGGCGGTCGCGAGGTCGGTCATCCGGGCGAAGGCCTCCTCGGTGAGCACCTCGCCGAGCGTGGCCCGCATCGCGGCCGTCGACAGGGCGTTCCCCGCGAGGGTGCCCCCGACGCCCCCGACGTCGACGATGTCGGCGTCGCCGGCCTCGGTGTGGCGCGTCACCGCCCGGGCGACGTCCTCGGTGATGCCGTACGCACCCGACGGGATGCCGCCGCCGATCGACTTGCCGATGACCAAGACGTCCGGCTGGAGGCCCCACGCGCGGGTGGCGCCGCCCCAGCCGGCGGAGAACGTGTGCGTCTCGTCGATCATGAGCAGCGAGCCGTACCGGGTGGCGAGCTCGCGCAGGCCCTCCATGAAGCGCGCCTCCGGCAGGACGATGCCGATGTTCGTCAGCGCCGGCTCGGTGAGGACGGCGGCGACGTCGCCGTGGGCGAGCTCGCGCTCGACGGACTCGAGGTCGTTCCAGGTCGCCGCACGGGTCGTGAGGTCGAGGGCGACGGGCGGCGCGACGTTGCCCGGCCGGGACTGCGCCTTCCCGTCGGGACCCGGCAGGGCGAAGGCCTCGTCGACCGAGCCGTGGTAGCAGTAGCCGAAGACGAGGACCTTCGGCCGCCCGGTCGCGAGCCGGGCCAGCCGGATGGCCCACCGGTTGGCGTCGGTCGCCGAGAGCGTGAAGCTCCACAGCGGCATGCCGAAGCGCCGGGTCAGCTCGGCGCCGACCCACTCGGCGTCCTCGGTGGGGAGCATCGTCGTGATGCCGCCGAGCTCGCCCATCCGCCGGGTCACCGCGTGGAGGGTCGGGGGGGGGAGTGGCCGGCCATCGCGCCGGTGTCGCCGAGGGCGAAGTCGACGTAGGTGTGGCCGTCGACGTCGGTCACCCGGTTGCCCCGGGCGGAGTCGAGGTAGAGGGGGAAGCCCCCGCTCCACATGTTCATCCACGTCATGGGCACGCGGCCGAAGAGGTGCCTGGCGCCGTCGTACAGCTCGCGGCTGCGGGGGTGGCGAGCGGTGTACTCGGCCTGCTCCGCGGCGAGCAGCTCGGCCAGGCGGTCGCGATCGATTGCGGTCATGGGCGCACGATAGTGGTATCGATACCGCGGGCGACAGGGCATCCGACCTTCGGATCCAGTCGTGGGGTGCCTCTTTGGGCGGGCCACCGCCACCCGGCCCGGCCGCGAGGATTCGGCCCCGCAGACGGGCCCTCCTAGGCTGGGGCGCCATGGCCCGACAGCGCGTCCCGGAAGGACCCCCGCCCGCCCCGTCGGTGCAGCGGCTGCGGGTCCGCTACGCCAAGCGCGGCCGCCTCCGGTTCTCCTCGACCCGGGACTTCTCCCGCGCCCTCGAGCGCGCCCTGCGCCGGGCGGGCGTCCCGATGGCCTTCTCCGCCGGGTTCCACCCGCACCCGCTCATCTCCTACGCCAACGCGGCACCGACCGGCACGGCGAGCGAGGCCGAGTACTTCGAGCTGCGGGTCACCGAGCGCGTCGACCCCGAGGCCGTGCGCGCCGCCCTCGACGAGGCCCTGCCGGTCGGCCTCGACGTCCTCGAGGTCGTCGAGGCCGGGCCCGGCGCGCTCGCCGACCGCCTCGAGGCGAGCGAGTGGCGCCTCGTGGTCCGCGGCGCGGACCCCGTGGAGCTCGAGCGGGCGGTGGCGGCGTTCCTCGCCACCGACCGCGCGGAGACGACCCGGACGTTCAAGACCGGGCCGAAGACGTTCGACACGCGCGCCCCCGTGGTGGCGATGGCGATGGCCGGGGTCGACGGCGAGGGGTGTGCGATACTGCGGATGGTCGTACGGCACACCACACCGTCCGTGCGCCCCGACGACATCCTGACCGCACTGCGCGCTGTCACGGGGTACTCGCCGCCGGTCCCGCCCTTGGTGACCCGGCTGGCCCAAGGCCCGTTGCTCGATGCAGCTGCTGGGGTGGCCGACCCACTGGCCGCCGACAAGGAGGTCGCCGGCCCCGGTCCGGTGCCGCGCGAAACCCGCGAGCCGACCCGGGGCAGCTGACGACTTCCGCGTCGGGTGCGCCCGGCGCGATGTGATCGCGCACCACGCGGTCGGTGAGGACCCGCCTCCGGGCGGGCCCGGTGTGGTCGCCGGCTCGTGGGTGACGAAAGGGGCCGTCATGGCTTCCGACACCGAGCAGACCCTTCCCCTCGCAGCCCAGCCGGCGGACCCCCCGGTCGACCCCGCGCCTGCCGACGGCGACGACGCGAGCGCCGGCACCCCCACTCGAGCCAGGGCCGGCCGGTCCGGCCGGGCCAAGGCCAGCACCCCGGACGCGCCCGACGAGCCCGCGCAGGCCGCGCCGCCCGCCAAGCGTGCGAAGGCGGCCAAGGGCGCGAAGGCCCCCAAGGCGGAGAACTCCCCCACGGCGGAGAAGGCCGCCAAGGGCGCGAAGACGACCAAGGCCGACAAGGCCGACAAGGCGGACAAGCCCGCCAAGGGCGGTAAGGCCGCCACGCCCAGGCGACGGTCGAGGGCCACCGCGGATGCCGAGGCCCCGGCCGAGCAGCCCGCCGACGGTCAGCCGGAAGCGGCTCGGGCCGAGGCAGCCCAGCCCGAGGCGGCCGCTCCCGAGCGCACGCGGCGCTCGCGGTCCGCACGGACCGCCGAGGCGGCGCCGCCGGAGCCGGTGCTCCCCGACGTCGAGGAGGACGTCGAGGAGGCACCCGCGGACGACGAGACGGCCGGGGAGGAGCCGCAGCCCGAGGCCGCCCCTGCGGTCCCCGCCTTCGGCCTGCTCTTCCAGGCGCCCGAGCCGACCGTCGTCTCGAGGCGGCGGCGCGCCACCTCGCCGGCGCAGGCCCCTGCGGAGCGTCCGGCCGACGAGCCGGAGGCGGTCGAGCCCCGGACCGAGGAGGAGCCCGAGGAGGCGGAGGAGACCCCGACCGAGACGGCGGAGGAGCGCCCCGAGTCCGAGGGCGGCTCCCGCGGCCGCCGCCGCCGCGGTGGCCGTGGGCGTCGTGGCCGGGGCAGGGGCGAGGACGAGCAGGAGGCCCCCGAGGGATCGGGTGCCGAGACCACCGACGAGGAGGAGCCCGAGTCCTCTGCCGGCGAGGCGGGCGAGGCCGAGGGCGAGTCCGGCACGAGCCGGCGCCGTCGTCGTCGCCGGCGCAGCGGCTCCTCGGGGACCGGTGAGAGCGAGGACCCGCCCGGCACCGTGACCAGGGTGCGCGAGCCGCGCTCGGACCGCGACGAGCCGACGGCCGTCAAGGGCTCGACGCGCCTCGAGGCCAAGAAGCAGCGCCGGCGGGAGGGCCGCGAGGCCGGCCGACGCCGCACGGTCATCACCGAGGCGGAGTTCCTCGCCCGCCGCGAGAGCGTCGAGCGGGTCATGGTCGTCCGCGGCCGCGAGGGCCGCACCCAGATCGGCGTTCTCGAGGACGGCGTGCTCGTCGAGCACTACGTCTCGCGGGAGACGTCCGCCTCGATGGCGGGGAACGTCTACCTCGGCCGGGTCCAGAACGTCCTGCCGTCGATGGAGGCCGCCTTCGTCGACATCGGCAAGGGACGCAACGCCGTCCTCTACGCCGGCGAGGTCAACTGGGACGCCGCCGGCCTCGAGGTCAACCAGTCCAAGCGCATCGAGAACGCCCTGTCCTCCGGCGACACCGTCCTCGTCCAGGTCACGAAGGACCCGATCGGGCACAAGGGCGCCCGGCTCACCTCGCAGATCTCCCTCCCCGGCCGCTACCTCGTCTACGTGCCCGAGGGCCAGATGACGGGCATCTCGCGCAAGCTCCCCGACACCGAGCGGGCCCGGCTCAAGGCCATCCTCAAGGAGGTCGTCCCCGACTCGGCCGGCGTCATCGTCCGGACCGCGGCCGAGGGTGCCTCCGAGGAGGAGCTGCGTGCCGACGTCGAGCGCCTCACCAAGCAGTGGGAGCGGATCCGCAGCAAGGCCGACTCCGCGGGCGCGAAGAAGTCGGGCAACGGGGGAGCGCCGGTGCTGCTCCACGGCGAGCCCGACCTCACGATCCGGGTCATCCGCGACGTCTTCACCGAGGACTTCACCTCGCTCGTCGTCTCCGGCGACCAGGCGTGGTCCGAGGTGAGCGAGTACGTCGAGGACGTCGCGCCCGACCTGGCCCCCCGGCTCAGCCGGTGGACCTCCGAGGACGACGTCTTCGCCGCGCACCGCATCGACGAGCAGCTGGCCAAGGCGATGGACCGCAAGGTCTGGCTGCCCTCGGGCGGCTCCCTCGTCATCGACCGCACCGAGGCGATGACCGTCGTCGACGTCAACACCGGCAAGTTCGTCGGCTCCGGGGGCAACCTCGAGGAGACGGTGACGAAGAACAACCTCGAGGCCGCCGAGGAGATCGTCCGCCAGCTCCGCCTGCGCGACATCGGCGGCATCATCGTCATCGACTTCATCGACATGGTCCTCGAGTCCAACCGCGACCTCGTCGTCCGCCGGCTGCTCGAGTGCCTCGGTCGCGACCGCACGAAGCACCAGGTCGCCGAGGTGACCTCCCTCGGCCTGGTCCAGATGACGCGCAAGCGCGTCGGGTCCGGCCTCATCGAGGTCTTCTCCGAGCAGTGCGAGCACTGCGGCGGGCGCGGCATCGTCGTCCACACCGAGCCCGTGGAGCGCGGCTCCGGGGACCAGGGCGGCTCGTCCCGCTCCTCCCGCGGCCGGCGTGCGAGCGGGTCCGGCGGCTCCGCAGGTGCGGCTCAGGGCAACGGCTCGTCCGGCGAGGCCCGCCCCGCGGGTGGACCCACCGCCGCGCAGATCGCGGCCGCCGCCCACGCGGCGGCGCTCAAGCACACCGACCAGGCCGACCTCGCCGCGGAGGTGGCTGCCGAGGTCGCCGACGCCGTCGGCGTCGACGTGGTCGCCGCCGAGCCG
This sequence comes from Phycicoccus sp., assembly GCA_035702545.1. Lineage (GTDB taxonomy): Bacteria > Actinomycetota > Actinomycetes > Actinomycetales > Dermatophilaceae > DASSQJ01. Next base: position 6,236 of record DASSQJ010000340.1, on the reverse strand, counting down.
GGCCCGGCCGACGCCGGTGTCGACGTGCCCGCCGTGGGCGCCACCGAGCCGGACTCGGACGGGGCGACGGCCGCCGAGCCGACCGCATCGGAGGCGTCGGAGGAGCAGCTGCCGACGTCGCAGCCCGTCGCCGCCCCGCCCACGTCCGAGGCGCCCGAGCCCGTGGTCCGTCCGCGGCGCCGTCGTGGGCGCGTCGTCGCTCCCGCCGGGCCCCCGCCCGGCGCCGAGCCGGTGCTCGTCCCCGAGCCGGCGGGCGGCATCCCGAACGCCGACGACGGGGAGCCGGGCGAGGGCTCCGCGGCCGAGGCCTGAGGCCACCCCGAGCAGAGCCCCCACGGGTCGAACGACGAGAACACGCCGCGTGCGCTGACGCCGCCACGGCGTGTTCTCGTCGTTCGACGCGGGGCACCCGCTGATTTGGAGGGCCGAACCGTCGGCCCGTAGACTCGTGCGTCGGTGCGCCCACCGCGCCGGTGTCCCGTGTCGTCCACGGGGTCGCTACCGGACGGTCACGAGCGAGCGCGCCCGAACAGGAAGTGAGTACGAACGTGTACGCGATTGTGCGCGCAGGTGGTCGCCAGGAGAAGGTCTCCGTCGGCGACGTCCTCCTCATCGACAAGCAGAGCGCCGAAGCCGGCGACAAGATCCAGCTGCAGCCGCTCCTCCTCGTCGACGGCGCCACCGTGACGAGTGACGCGGGCAAGCTCGCGAAGGTCAAGGTCACCGCCGAGGTCGTCAAGGCCGCCAAGGGCCCGAAGATCACGATCCTCAAGTACAAGAACAAGACCGGCTACCGGAAGCGCCAGGGCCACCGCCAGCCGCTGACCCAGGTCAAGATCACCGCGATCGACGCCTGACCCCCGCTCGGACCTCACTGACAGGACTTCAGACATGGCACACAAGAAGGGTGCGTCCTCGACCCGCAACGGTCGCGACTCCAACCCCCAGTACCTCGGCGTGAAGCGCTACGGCGGCCAGGTCGTCAAGGCCGGCGAGATCCTCGTCCGCCAGCGCGGCACGCACTTCCACCCCGGTGACGGCGTCGGCCGCGGCGGCGACGACACGCTCTTCGCGCTCGTCGCCGGTGCCGTCGAGTTCGGCACCAAGCGCGGCCGCAAGGTCGTCAACGTCGTCCCGGCGGTCACCGCCGCCGAGTGACGTCGCGGCCGGAGCGTTCCGGCCACCACGAACCACGTCGGAGGGGCGGGCCGGGCCCGGCCCGCCCCTCCCGGCATCCCCAGCACCCGCCAGGAGCACCCCCATGACGACCTTCGTCGACCGAGTCGTCCTCCACGTCGCCGCCGGCAGCGGCGGCAACGGGGTCGCCTCGGTGCGCCGCGAGAAGTTCAAGCCGCTCGGCGGCCCGGACGGCGGCAACGGCGGGCGCGGGGGGTCGGTGGTCCTCGCCGTCGACCCGCAGGCGACGACGCTCCTCGACTACCACCACCACCCGCACCGGCGCGCCGAGAAGGGCGCACCCGGGGCCGGCGACGAGCGCAACGGCGCCGACGGCGCGGACCTCGTCCTGCCGGTGCCGGAGGGCACCGTCGTCAAGGCGGCCGACGGCACCGTCCTCGCCGACCTCGTCGGGCCCGGCGCGACGTACGTCGTCGCGCGCGGTGGCCGGGGCGGTCTCGGCAACAAGGCGCTCGCCAGCCCGCGCCGCAAGGCGCCCGGCTTCGCGCTGCTCGGGGAGCCGGGGGAGGCCCTCGACATCGTCCTCGAGCTGAAGTCGCTCGCGGACGTCGCGCTCATCGGGTTCCCGAGCGCCGGCAAGTCCTCGCTGGTCTCGGTGCTCTCCGCCGCCCGGCCGAAGATCGCCGACTACCCGTTCACCACCCTCGTGCCGAACCTCGGGGTCGTCACCGCCGGGTCCGAGCGGTTCACCGTCGCCGACGTGCCGGGACTCATCCCGGGTGCGAGCGAGGGCCGTGGCCTGGGCCTGGAGTTCCTCCGCCACGTCGAGCGCTGCTCGGTCCTCGTCCACGTCGTCGACTGCGCGACCCTCGAGCCCGGCCGCGACCCGATGACCGACCTCGAGGTCATCGAGGCCGAGCTCGCCGCGTACGTCACCGACGACAGCCTCGGTGGTCGGCCCCTCTCGGAGCGGACGCGCATCGTCGTCCTCAACAAGGCCGACGTCCCCGAGGCCCGCGAGCTCGCCGAGATGGTCACCCCGATGCTCCAGGAGCGCGGGCTCGAGGTGTACACCGTCTCCGCCGTGGCGCACACCGGCCTCAAGGAGCTGACCTTCGCCCTGGCCCGGCACGTCGCCGCCGCGCGGGCCGAGCTCGAGGCCGCGGTCATCGAGCCGCCGCGGGTCGTCATCCGGCCCAGGGCGGTGGACGACAGCGGCTTCCACGTCCGCCGCGAGAACACGCCCGACGGCGAGGTCTTCCGGGTGCTCGGCGAGCGGCCGACCCGCTGGGTGCGCCAGACGGACTTCACCAACGACGAGGCCGTCGGCTACCTCGCGGACCGGCTGAACCGGCTCGGCGTCGAGGAGGCCCTCCTCGCCGCCGGCGCGGTGGCCGGCTCGACCGTCCTCATCGGCCCCGAGGACGACGCGGTCGTCTTCGACTGGGAGCCGACGATGAGCAGCGGCGCGGAGCTGCTGTCCGGCCCCCGCGGCAGCGACGTCCGGCTCGAGGACCACCGCCGGAAGTCCCGTGCCGAGAAGCGCGAGGAGTTCCACGCCCGCAAGGACGCCCAGACCGCGGCCCGCGACGAGCTGGCCGCCGAGCGCCGCGCCGGCCACTGGTCGGGCGTCGGGGACGAGGACTGAGCGGGATGCCGGAGACCGCCGCACGCCTGCGTCACGCCGTCGGGGAGGGGCGGCGCCTCGTCGTCAAGGTCGGCTCCTCGTCGCTGACGAGCCCCGACGGGGGCCGGCTCGACCTCGACGCCCTCGGGCGGCTCGTCGACGCGCTCGCCGCCCGGCGGGCCGGGGGTGGCCAGGTCGTGCTCGTGTCGTCCGGGGCCATCGCCGCCGGGATCGGTCCGCTCGGCCTCGAGCGCCGGCCCACCGACCTCGCGACCCAGCAGGCCGCCGCGAGCGTCGGGCAGGGTGCGCTCGTCGCCGCGTACCAGGCGGCCTTCTCCCGGCACGGGCTGACCGTCGGGCAGGTCCTGCTCACCGCGGACGACACGACCCGGCGGAGCCACTACACGAACGCGCGGCGCACCCTCGAGCGGCTTCTCGAGCTCGGCATCGTGCCGATCGTCAACGAGAACGACACCGTCGCGACGCACGAGATCCGCTTCGGGGACAACGACCGCCTCGCGGCCCTCGTCACGGACATCGTCGGCGCCGACGGCCTCGTCCTCCTCACCGACGTCGACGCGCTCTACGACGGCCCCCCGTCGGAGCCCGGCTCCCGCCGGGTCCCGTACGTCGCCACGACCGCCGACCTCGACGGCGTCCGCATCGGCGGCACCGGCTCGGCCGTCGGCAGCGGCGGGATGGTCACCAAGGTCGAAGCCGCCGGCATCGCGGGGGCGGCCGGCGTGCCGACGGTCCTGACCCGGCTCCCCGACGTCCGGCGTGCCCTCGCCGGGGAGGACGTCGGGACCGTCTTCGCCCCGGCCGCGGCGACCCGCGCCTCACGCAAGCGGTGGCTCGCCCACGCGACGACCGCCCGGGGCCGGCTGCTCCTCGACGAGGGCGCGGTCGTCGCCGTCACCGAGCGCCGCAAGTCGCTGCTGCCCGCCGGCATCGTCGACGTCACCGGCAGCTTCGCCGCGGGCGACCCGGTCGACGTCTGCTCCCCGGACGGCACGGTCATCGCGCGGGGCCTGGTCAACTACGCCGCGACCGAGCTGCCCCGGCTGCTCGGCCGCTCGACCCGCGACCTCGCCCGCGAGCTGGGTCCCGCCTACGAGCGCGAGGTCATCCACCGGGACGACCTCGTCGTCCTCTGAGCGGTCGCGGGCCCGTCGGGGTCAGCGGACCTGCTGGACCTCGAACTGCATCCGCGGGCTGGCGATCTCCTCCTGGCTCTGGACGAGCTGGAGCTCGCGCCGCCCGGACTCGTGGGTCCGTCTCAGCAGGTCGAAGACGGACGACACGGTCCGCCCGAGGGCCAGGGCCGCGTCGCCGGTCTCGAGCAGGTGCGCCGTGAAGAGCGCGGCCGTCACGTCACCGGACCCGTTCGCCTTGAGCGGGAGGTGCGGGGTGCGGACGATCCACGCGCCGTCGCCGTGCACCGCGAGCATCTCGATGGTGTCCTCGGGGCGGTCCGGCCGCAGCACGCTCGTCACGAGCACCGTCGACGGGCCCATCGCGCGGGCGGCGTCGACCGCGTCGAGGGTCGAGTCGAGGTCCCCGGGCTCGGTCTCGGTGAGGAACCCCAGCTCGAACTGGTTCGGGGTGATGAGGTCGGCCCGGGGGACGACCTTCTCGCGGAGCAGCACCGGGATGGCCGGGTGGACGAAGCACCCGGAGGCCGCGTTGCCCATGACCGGGTCGCACGCGTAGATCGCGGCGGGGTTCGCCGCCTTGGTCCGGGCCACGGCGTCGAGGATCACCTCGCCGATCTGCTCGCCGCCCTGGTAGCCGGAGAGGACGGCGTCCACCTCGCCGAGCGCGTCCCGCTCCTCGATGCCCGTGACGACCTCGCGGACGTCCTCCGGCGGCATGAGCGGACCGCGCCACGCGCCGTAGCCGGTGTGGTTCGAGAAGTGCACGGTGTGGACCGGCCACACCTCGACGCCGAGCCGCTGGAGCGGGAAGACGGCGGCGGAGTTGCCGACGTGCCCGTACGCGACCGAGGACTGGATGGAGAGGATGGTCGTCACCGGCCCATCCTCGCACCGCCCGTTCCGGCTCCCGGCGGCCGGTGCGGCCGGGCGCGGTCGCGACCTACCCTTGAGGCATGTCCGACCGTCCCACCGGCACGACCGAGGCCGACGTCGAGCAGGTCCGCGCCGTCGCGCTGGCCGCCCGCACCGCCTCGCGCCGGCTCGCCCTCCTCTCCCGCGCCGAGAAGGACGCCGCGCTGCGGCACCTCGCCGTCGCCCTCGTCGCCGCCACCGACGACGTCGTCGCCGCCAACGAGCGCGACCTCGCCCGCGGCCGTGAGCAGGGGATGCCGGAGAGCCTCCAGGACCGGCTCCGGCTCGACGCCGGGCGGGTCGCCGCCGTCGCGCAGGCGCTGCGCGACATCGCCGGGCTGCCGGACCCGGTGGGGGAGGTCGTCCGCGGCTCGACCCTCGCCAACGGTCTCCAGATCCGGCAGGTCCGGGTCCCGATGGGCGTCGTCGGGATGATCTACGAGGCCCGTCCCAACGTCACCGTCGACGCCGCCGGGCTCGGCCTGAAGTCCGGCAACGCCGTCATCCTCCGCGGCGGCAGCGCGGCTGCCGAGACGAACCGGGCGACCGTCGCGGTGCTCCGCCGGGCGCTCGAGGAGCAGGGCCTGCCGGCCGACGCCGTGAGCCTGCTCGAGGGTGGCCACGGCGTCGTCGGGGCGCTGATGACGGCGCGCGGCCTCGTCGACCTCCTCATCCCGCGCGGCGGGGCGGAGCTCATCGAGGCGGTCGTGCTCGGCTCGACGGTCCCGGTCATCGAGACCGGAGTCGGCAACTGCCACGTCTACGTCGACGCGGGGGCGGACCTCGACAAGGCCCTCGCGATCACCGTCAACGCCAAGACACAGCGGCCGAGCGTCTGCAACGCCGCCGAGTCGCTGCTCGTCCACCGCGACGTCGCCGACGCCTTCCTCCCCAAGGCGCTCGCGGCCCTCGCGGCCGAGGGGGTCACCCTCCACACCGACGAGGAGGCCGGGCGCCGGGCGGAGCGGGCCGGCGTCGCGCACGACGCGGTGACCGACGAGCAGTTCGCGACCGAGTTCCACGCCCTCGAGATGTCCGTCGGCGTCGTCGACGACCTCGACGCCGCGATCGAGCACATCCGGCGCTACGGCACGGGACACACCGAGGCGATCGTCACCGAGGACCGCGCCGCGGCCCGGCGGTTCACCGCGGAGGTGGACGCCGCCGCGGTCATCGTCAACGCGAGCACCCGGTTCACCGACGGCGGGGAGTTCGGCTTCGGCGCCGAGATCGGGATCTCCACCCAGAAACTGCACGCCCGGGGCCCGATGGCCCTCCCCGAGCTGACGACGACGAAGTGGGTCGTCGAGGGGGACGGTCAGGTCCGGGTCTGAGCCGGCTCCTCCACCGGGAGGGCAGCGGTCGGCTCCTCGACCGGCACCGGCGTCGGCGGCGACACCTGC
>DASSQJ010000339.1:0-9160 GCA_035702545.1 Phycicoccus sp. | reverse complement strand
GGCCCGTCGCGGTCGGAGGTCTCGTAGCAGAGGCAGGCGCGCACGCCGACGAGGCGGGCGGCATCGGCCATCGTCGCCAGCGAGCCGGTGATCGCGTGCGGGCTGGAGTGGTGGTCGACGACGGTCGTCACGCCGCAGCGGACCGACTCCATGAATGTCGTCAGCGCGTTGAGCCGCACGTCCTCCGGCTCGAGCAGGCGGTCCAGGGCCCACCAGAGGTTGGCGAGGATCTCCTCGAAGTCCCGGGTGGGGGAGTGCACCGCCATGCCCCGCGCGTAGGCGCTGTAGGCGTGGGTGTGGGCGTTGACGAGCCCGGGGAGGACCACCCGGCCGGTCTCGACGACCGGCTCGTCGGGATGCGCGGCGCGCAGCTCGGCCGCAGAGCCGACCGCGCGGACGAGGCCGCCCCGCACGAGGACGGCGCCGCCGGTGACGACCGGTCGGGCCGGGTCCCCGGTGATGACGTGCGAACCGCTGACGATCATCCGCCCACCTCCGTGAGCCCGGCGAGGGCCGGCTCGAGCAGCCACTCGTGCTCGGCCTCGATGACGGCGAGGACGCGACCCAGCCCGTCGGGCAGGTCCGGTCCTCCGGGACGGTGGGTGACGACCTCGCCGGAGGGCAGGCGGACGAGGTGACCGTCCCCCTCCCGGAGGAAGCCCACGTTGCGCGAGTCGTCGAAGTCCTCGCGGGTCCAGAACACGGTGACCTTGTCGCGGTAGGGCAGGCCGGCGTGGGGGCAGAAGGTGCCGCAGTCACCGCACTCGTTGCACAGGCCGTCGACGTGCACGATCTGCCGCTCGTCGGCGAACCCGGGCACCCGGACGGCGACGTTGGCCCGGTTGGGGCACACCTCGGTGCAGATCTCGCAGACCTCGTCACAGCGCAGGCAGCGCGATGCCTCGGCGACCCCGCTCGTCGGCTCGGCGAGGCGGCCCCGGCGACCGGCGAGGAGGTCCTCGGCGGTGAACACCGGTGTGGCGGAACGGTCGAAGTCAGCGTGCAGCCCGTGACGCCCGAGGATGGCCCGGGCCACCGTCTTCGCGTCGGCGATGGCGCGCACCACCGTGTCGGGGCCGAGCCGGCCGTCACCCGCGACGTACACCTCGTCGACGCCACCGAGGACCTCGGCGCGGAAGTCGGGGCCGAGTCGCGGCCTCCCGCGGTCGTCGACCGCCACCCCGTTGGCGAGGTACTGGCTCGCGTCGATCGTTGCTCCCGTCGCGCCGATGACGGTGTCGAAGGGCAGGTCGACGAGCTCGCCGGTGCCACGGGTCGTGCGGCGGCCGTCGGGCGCGTAGTCGGCGAGCTCGGTGCGCTCGCACCGCAGGACCGCACCGTCGTACGACATCGGAGCCAGCAGCTCGAGGACCTCGACGCCCTCCGCCCGCACCGCGTTGACGTCCTCCTGCGCGGCCGGCATGAACGGCTCGGTGCGGCGGTACACGAGCGCGACGTGCTCGACCCCCGGGGTGCGCAGCGCGGTGCGAGCGCAGTCCATCGCGACGTCCCCAGCCCCGATGACGGCCACCCGCCGGCCGGCCCGCACCCCGCCCGGGGCTTGGGCGTCCCAGAGGAAGTCGAGGGCGTCGCGGACCAGCTCCCCACCGCTGCGGACCGGGCTCACCCCCCGGCCCCACGAGCCGGTGGCGAGCACGACGTGGTCGAAGCGGGTCCGCAGCTCGGCCACGTCGTAGTCGGGGTCGCAGCCGAAGTGGAGGACCACCCCGGTGGCCTCGGCGAGCCGGACGTCGCGGTCGACCTGCTCGCGGGTGATCCGGAAGGCGGGGATGATCCGGCGCACGATGCCGTACGGGCCGTCCAGCTTCTCGAAGACCTCAACATGGATCCCGTTGCGGCGCAGGAACATCGCGGCGGCGATGCCCGCCGGCCCGGCACCGACAACCGCGACCCGGGCGTCGCACGAGAGTGGCGCCGGCGTGGTGGACGCGATGAAGGACTCCTGGGCGGCATCCGCTGCCGCCAGCTTGACGCCCCGGATGCCGATGCCGGTGTCGTAGTCCAGCCGGGTGCAGTGCGCGCGGCAGGGCTCGGAGCACAGGACCCCGGTCACCGTGGGCGCGGTGTTGTCACGGGCGACGACCCGGAACGCGTCGGCGTACCGGCCCGCCGAGGCGAGCGCGAGGTAGGTGGGGACCCGTTGCTCGATGGGGCACCCTCCGTGCTCGCACGGCGCCGAGAAGCAGTCGGTGAGCGGCAGCGGCGAGGCGGTCTTCCGCGAGCCGACCTTCTCGCGGTGCCGCTTGTGAGTGCGCGGGTCCGCCACGACCCGGGCGGCGAGGGCCGCCACCGCGTCGGGATCGACCCGGTGGGGTCCGTCCCCGCGGTCCGCTGCGTCCGTCACGGTGGTCGACAGCTCGGCGAGCTGGCCCAGGCGCGCGTAGCCGCCGGGCTTGAGCAGCGTCGTGCACACCGTGACCGGCGCGATGCCGGTCCGCAGCAGGTCCGCGACGTTGGTCGCGTCGGCCCCTCCGGCGTAGGAGATGGGGAGCCGGCCGTCGAAGGCGCGCGCGAGGGTGGCGGCGAGGGTGAGGGTGAGGGGCAGCAGGGCGCGGCCGGACGCGTACATCTCGGTCGCCGGCAGCTCCCCGCGCGTCACGTCGGTGGGCAGGGTGTTGCTCAGCTTGACGCCGAAGACGAGCCCTGCTGCCCGGGCCCTCCGGTCCAGGCGGTCGAACATCGAGACGGCGTCCGCGAGCTGGAGGTCCGCGGTGAAGTGGTGGTCGTCGAAGGCGAGGTGCGCGTAGCCGAGGTCGTCGAGGGTGCGGCGGGCGAGGTCGTACCCGAGCAGCGTCGGGTTGCACTTGACGTACGTGTGCAGCCCCCGGTCCAGGAGGTGGTCGGCCATCCGCTCGATCTCGTCCGGCGGGCAGCCGTGCAGCGTCGAGATGGTCACCGAGTCGGCGAGGCGGGTCGGGAGCCGCTCGAGGTGGGCCCGGTCGAACCGGGCGAACCGGCCGAGGTTCGAGTCGAGCCATCCGGTCGCCTCCACGAAGGCCGGAGTGGCCGACGCGTCGAGCAGGCCGTCGAGGAACGCGACCATCGCGGGCTCCCGGAGGCCGGCGAGGTCGTAGCCGACCGAGGCGTTGAAGGCGACGTCGTCGCCGTCGCCGAGGCCCAGCTCCGCGGCGAGCACGCGGATGGCGAGGTGGGCGTGGACGTACTCCGCGTAGGCCTGGCCGACGGTGAGCTCGGTGGACCACTCGCAGTTGAACCCCTCGTCCTCGGCGTTGATGCACGGCTTCGCGACGGCCTCCCGGATGGCGTCGCCGTCGAGGGCCTGGACGGTCTTCAGCTCGACGAACCGCGCCCCGGCGAGGTAGGCGGTGACGATGTTCTGCGCGAGCTGGGTGTGCGGACCCGCGGCCGGCCCGACGAGCGTGGCGACGGCGTGCCCCATCGGGTCCCGGGCCGGCGCGCGCGAGGGGCGGAAGACGTGCTCGGCACGGAGCCCGAAGACGCTCCCGTGCCGTCGGTGCTCCTCCAGCGCCCACCCGACCAGGCCGGCGAAGGGAAGTGGGCGCATGACATCACTCATCGGCGCCCCCGGCGCCGTCCGCGGCCCGGAACCTCATACCCCCGATGGTGGACCCCCGCTGCGCCCCCGGCGAGGGAACCGGGTGATGATCACAGCGGGGCTCCGGGGCGCTGTGTCCCCTCAGGCGGCGGGCAGGGCGGCGACCCGGGCGTTGAAGTCGGTGATCAGCGCGTCCCAGAGCGGCAGGTAGGTGCGCAGCCCCCGCCAGAACTCCTGATGGCGCCGGCGCTCGAAGAGCTCGACCGGGGTGCCCTGCTGCTCGACCCACGTGTAGTAGCCGAGGTTGAAGATGCGGTTGCGGTCCCGTTCGGTCAGCTCGAGGGTCGCGTCGGTCGGGACGTTGGCCAGGTGCTCGCCCCAGACCGCCGCGGCGTCGAGCGAAGTGAACTCCCCGCCGAAGTCGCGCTCGAGGATCCGGGCGCGCTCCGAGCGGTACAGCTGACCCCCGTCGGTCGCGACGGTGACGACGACGTCGTCGGGGCCGAGGTCGAGCACCTTCGCCGCCGAGATCGCCGCGAGGACGTTGCAGATCGAGGAGAAGCCGAAGTCGGCGAGGGCGTCGAGCACCGCGTCTGGGACCCCCCGGCCGGCGAGGTCGGCGAGCCCCGCCGGCTCGTTGAACATCACCTCGAGGTGGTCGGTCGCCCGGTCGCTCACGGCCGCGACGAGGTCGTGCCGCATGACGTTGTGGATGAGGGGGACGTGCTTGTCACCGATGCCCTGGATGTTGTGCTCGCCGAACCCGTTCTGGAGCAGCGTCGGGCACTCGAGGGCCTCGGCGGCGAGCACCTTCGCGCCGTGGACGTCCTTGAGGTACTCGCCGGCGGCGATGGTCCCCGCCGACCCGGTCGCGCTCACCATGAGCGCCAGGGTGAGGTCCCGGCCCGCCTGCTGCCGGTGGTGCTCGAAGGCGTGGCCGAGCGCCGGGCCGGTGACGGCGTAGTGGGCGAGGTGGTTGCCGAACTCGGCGAACTGGTTGAAGACGAAGTTCTCCGGCTCTTGGGACAGCCGGTTGCACTCGTCGTAGATCTCCTTGACGTTCGACTCGCTCCCGGGGGTGCGGATGACGTCCTCGGCGGGGTTCTCGCACCATCGGTCGAGCCAGTCGAACCGCTCCCGGCTCATCCCCTCGGGCAGTATCGCCACCCCGCGGGAGGCCATCAGCCGGCTGATCGCGATGCCGCCGCGGGCGTAGTTGCCGGTCGACGGCCAGACCGCCCGGTGGTACGTCGGGTCGAACTGCCCCGTGACGACCCGAGGGGCGAGGCAGCCGTAGGCCGCGAGCACCTTGTGCGTCGAGATCATCGGGAAGCGGTTGCCGAGGACGACGAGGACCGGGCTCGGGATGCCGGTCAGCTCGCGGGGGAGGACGACGTGCTCGGGAACCCGCACCCGCCGGCCGGCGAGGTCGTTGTGCCAGTGGACCCGCCAGAGGTTGCGGGGGTCGGCCGCCTGCGGGTCGGCGTCGCCGACGAGGGCCGGGGAGGTGCCGTGGGGGTCGGCGAGCTGGGCGAAGGTCGGCAGGACGATGCGCCGGTCCCGGAAGCGGCGGGCGCTGGAGTCGAGGACGGCCTCGTCGACCACCCGGTCGGCGAGGCCGAACTGGTTCCGCAGCGCGGCGTCGAGCTCCGGGACGGCCTCGGGGAACGCCATGCCGCCAGTATCGGGGCGGCGTAGCGTGGCGAATCGCTCGTGCGGCGATCGTCACGGACTGCGCCCCGGCGGATGCTCGGCCGGCGGTGGCGCATCACGGGGGGACGGAACCTTCACCTGGACCAGGGAACCTTCATCGACGGGCGGGAACGGTTCCGCGGGCCCGCTGAAGGTTCCGGCATCCGGAGAGAAAGTTGCCGTCGCCGCTCAGGCGCTGACGATGCGGTGGAAGGACGCCGGGTTCGTGGGCCGCTCGGTGAGGAGGACGAGCGCCACGTCCGACGCGCTCAGCCCGAGCCCGTCGCGTTCCGCGAGCAGCCCCGCGAGGCCGGCCGCCCCGCTCTCGCCGGCGTCGATGCCGTCGGCGTGGAGCAGGCGGACGGCATCCTCGGCGAACCCGTCGTCCACCGTGACGAACCGGTCGTACCCCCGCAGGTTGCTCTCGAGGGCGGCGAGGGACGGTGTGCCGCAGTTGAGTCCGGCCATGCACGTGTCGCCCTGCGCCGGCACGGTGACGAGGTGCCCGGCGAGCGCGCTCTCGGTCACGCACGCGGCGTCGGTGGGCTCGACGCCGACGAGCAGCCGGGCCGGGCGCCGCGCGAACGCCCGGGCGACCGCGGCGCTCAGCGCCCCGACCCCGATCTGCGCCGCGACGACCGTCGGCTCGGGCACCTCCCGGCGCTCGACGGCGGCCACGACCTCGGCGAGCATCGTCCCGTAGCCGTCGAGGACCCAGCCCGGGACGTCGGTGTACCCCTCCCAGCTCGTGTCGTCGATGACGACGTGGGTCTCGTCGTCGAGGGCGGCGCTCGCGGCGATCGTGTCGTCGTAGTTGCCGTCGACGACCCGGACCTCGGCGCCCTCCCCGGCGATCCGCTCGATCCGGCTGCCGGCGGTCCCGGCCGGCACGAGGACGACCGCCGGCAGGCCGAGGAGGGCGGCCATGTGGGCGACCGCGTGGCCGTGGTTGCCATCGGTCGCGGCCACGAGGGTCAGCGGCCGTGCGGCGGACGCGACGACGTCGCGCAGCTCGCCGAGCGACGGCTCCGTCCCCGGCGAGCGGCCGAGCTTGGCGAGGATGCCGCGGTACGTCGCCCACGAGGCGCCGAGGATCTTGAACGACGGCATCCCCATCCGCCGGCTCTCGTCCTTGACGAGCACCCGCGAGACACCGAGCGCGTCGGCGGCGGTGGGCGCGGGGCGGATCGGCGTCGGGGCGAAGCCGGGGAGCGAGGCGTGGAAGCCGGGCGCCGGCGGGTGGCCCACCGGCACGTGCGCGCGGTCGACGTGGGGGTTCTCGACGAGCCGCGAGCCGGGCATGTCCCGAGCGTAGGGGGTGACCGGTGCCACGTCCGGGGGCCGGGCCGTCGACCCTAGACTGGCGGCATCACCAGGACGGGACATGCGACGGACTTCGCGTCGGCGGTCGGCCGGCTGGACGGCCTCGACCACCGATCCCTCCACCACACCGACCTGCTCCGCACGTGGGACGCCACCGACGACGGGGTCCGTGCCGTGCTCGCCGTCGCGGACGCGCTGCGTGCCCTGCGCGAGGCGAACCGGAGCCCGCGCGTCTTCGACTCGGGCCTCGGGGTCTCGATCTTCCGCGACAACTCGACGCGCACCCGCTTCTCCTTCGCCTCGGCGTGCAACCTGCTCGGCCTGTCGGTCCAGGACTTCGACGAGGGCAGCTCGCAGGTCGCGCACGGCGAGACGGTGCGCGAGACGGCGACGATGATCTCGTTCATGGCCGACGTCGTCGGCATCCGGGACGACCTCTACGTCGGGCACGGCCACCGCTTCATCACCGAGTTCGCGCAGTTCCTCACCGAGAGCCACGACGAGGGTGCGCTCGCCCAGCGGCCCACGGTGGTCAACCTCCAGAGCGACGTCGACCACCCGACCCAGGCCTTCGCCGACCTGCTCCACCTCGTCCACCGGTTCGGTGGAATCGAGGAGCTCCGGGGACGCCGGCTCGCGATGACCTGGGCCCACTCGCCGAGCTACGGCAAGCCGCTCTCGGTGCCGCAGGGGATGGTCGCGCTCATGGCCCGGCTCGGGATGGACGTCGTGCTCGCCCACCCGCCCGGCTACGGCCTCCTCGACGAGCCTCTCGCGGCCGCCGCGCGCGGGGCCGAGCGCTCCGGCGGCTCGTTCACGGTCACGGACTCCCTCGCGGAGGCGTTCGACGGCGCCGACGTCGTGTGCGCGAAGAGCTGGGCGCCGTTCGGGCCGATGCTCGAGCGAGCGGCCCTGCACGAGCGCGGCGACACCGCCGGCATCCGGGACCTCGAGCGGGCGATGCTCGAGCAGAACGCCGAGCACCGGGACTGGACCGTCACGGCCGACCTCATGCGCACGACCCGGGACGGCGCCGGCCTCTACCTCCACCCGCTGCCCGCCGACATCACCGGCGTCGGCTGCGACGCGGGCGAGGTCGACGCCGAGGTGTTCGACCGCCACCGCACCTCGCTCTACGACCAGGCCGGCAACAAGCCCTACGCCATCGCGGCGATGGTGTTCCTGAGCCGGGTCGACGACCCGGTCGCCCGGCTCCACGACCTCTGGGACCGGGGCCTGCCCCGGCGGACCTAGCCACTCGGACCCTCAGGAAGGGGAACAGCCCGATGCCACAGATCGACTACGGCCGCGTCCGCGAGGTCGCCGAGGGCTACCGCACCGACATGGTCGCCTTCCTCAGGGCGCTCATCCGCAACCGGGGAACGAGCTGCCACGAGGAGGCCAAGGCCCGGCTCGTCGTCGCGGAGATGGAGCGCCTCGGCTACACGAGCACCCGGATCGACGCCCTCGGGAGCGCGATCGGCTCGATGGGCACCGGTGCGACGCTCATCGCGTTCGACGGGCACATCGACACCGTCGGGGTCGGCAACCCCGAGAACTGGACGTTCGACCCGTTCGAGGGCTTCGAGGACGGCGAGCTCGTCGGCGGCCGCGGCGGGTCGGACCAGCTCGGCGGGGTCGTGTCCGCGGTGTACGGCGCACGGATCGCCAAGGACCTCGGCCTGCTCTCCGACGAGTACACCTACCTCGTCACGGCCACCGTGCAGGAGGAGGACTGCGACGGGCTCTGCTGGCTCCACCTCATCGAGGAGGACGGGGTGCGCCCCGCGTTCGTCGTGTCGACCGAGTCCACCGACGGGGGGATCTACCGGGGGCACCGGGGCCGGATGGAGATCCGCGTCGACGTCGCCGGGGTCTCCTGCCACGGTTCGGCGCCGGAACGCGGCGACAACGCGATCTACAAGATGGCCGAGATCCTCCTCGACGTCCGCGACCTGAACGACCGGCTCGCGACGGACGACTTCCTCGGCAAGGGGACGGTGACGACCTCGGAGATCTTCTCCACCTCGCCGTCACGGTGCGCGGTCGCCGACGGCTGCTGGATCTCCCTCGACCGGCGGCTGACCGCGGGCGAGACGTGGGAGGGGGCCCTCCGCGAGGTCGAGGACCTGCCCTCGGTGCGCAAGCACGGCGCGACGGTCTCCTGCTACGAGTACCGGTCGACGGCCTGGACCGGCACCGAGTACGGCCAGCAGTGCTACTTCCCGACGTGGGTCGTCGCGGAGGACTCCCGCGAGGTGCGGGCCGCGGCGCAGGCCCACCGCGAGCTCTTCGGGGAGCCGCGCATCGACAAGTGGACCTTCTCGACCAACGGCGTGGCGATCGCCGGGCGGCACGGGATCCCGGTCATCGGCTTCGGTCCGGGCCGCGAGGACCAGGCGCACGCCCCGGACGAGGTGCAGTGGAAGGACGACCTCGTCCGGTGCGCAGCCCTCTACAGCGTCCTCCCGACGGTGTACTGCGAGCTCGACGGCTGAGCGGCCGGCCCGGGTGCCGCATCGCGCGATCGAGTGATGTCTCGGCCGCCCTCGCACGTGAGGATCGATCGCACCGATCCGCCACGCGTCGAGAGGGAGGTGGCGCCAT
>DASSQJ010000338.1:0-2395 GCA_035702545.1 Phycicoccus sp. | reverse complement strand
GGCGCCCCCGCCGACGATGACGACGTCGGCCGGGGCGGAGGGCTCGGTGGTGTGTTCCATGGAGGGAACCGTCCTCCGGGGGATGCCGCACTGGCAACCGGTGTTGCCGTTTCCGGGAACGCCGCGGTCCAATGGGGAGGTGACGAGCATCGCCGCGGCCCTCGAGCTGGTCGGGCCGCGCCTGCGCCGGGTCCGGGAGCAGCGCGGGCTCACCCTGACCGCCGTCGCCGAGCGGACCGGCATCTCGACGAGCACGCTCTCCCGGCTCGAGACCGGGCAGCGCCGGCCCAGCCTCGAGCTGCTCCTCCCACTCGCCCAGGCCTACCGGGTCCCGCTCGACGACCTCGTCGGCGCTCCCGAGGTGGGCGACCCGCGCATCCGCCTCAGGCCACGAACCGTCAACGGCCGCACCGTCGTCCCGCTCACCCGGCCGGGCGGCATCCAGGCCTGGAAGATCGTAATCCCCACCGGGCAGTCCGAGCCCAACCCCCGCGCGCACGACGGCTTCGAGTGGCTCTACGTCCTCTCCGGCCAGATGCGCCTCGTCCTCGGCGACCGGGACGAGGTCCTCGGCGTCGGTGAGGCTGCCGAGTTCGACACCCGGGTGCCGCACTGGTTCGGCAGCACGGGGGAGGGGCCGGCCGAGGTCCTCAGCATCTTCGGCCGGCCGGGGGAGCGGATGCAGGTCCGCGCCGCCGGTGGGGATGCCGCCACCGATGCCGGCGCGGATGCCGACGGCGCTGCCGCCGAGCCGTACCGGGATCCGCACGGGTCGCGCCGCCCCTAGGCTGGGCCGATGCCGGTCCTGGGCACCAAGGTGCACGTGCCGCGGCCGCGGCCCCGCCTCGTCGCCCGGCCCCGCCTCACCGAGCGCCTTGACACCGCCGTCGGGTCGGGCGTCCGGCTCGTCCTCGTCTCCGCTCCCGCCGGGTTCGGGAAGACGACGCTGCTCACCCAGTGGCTCTCCGGCTCCGCCGGCGCCCCCGGGGAGCCGGCGCTGCGGGTCGCGTGGCTCTCGCTCGATCCGGGCGACGGCGACCCCCGCCGGTTCCTGACCCACCTCGTCGCGGCCGTCCGCTCCTCCGTGCCCGCTCCGGGGCCGGAGGCGGGGGTGGAGGCGCTCGGCCTCCTCGACGCCGACCCCGGGCTCCGCGCCGACGACGCCCTCGTCAGCCTCGTCAACGACCTCGACGCGCTCGCCGGCCGCACCGTCGTCTGCCTCGACGACTACCACGTCGTCGACGCCGCGCACGTCCACGAGGCGCTCGCCTTCCTCGTCGACAACCTCCCGCCCCAGGTCACCCTCGCGGTCACCACCCGCGCCGACCCGCCACTGCCGCTGCCACGGCTGCGGGCCCGCGGCGAGCTCGTCGAAGTGCGCGCCGCGGACCTGCGCTTCACCGAGGACGAGGCCGGGCACTTCCTCAACGACGTCATGGGGCTCGCCCTCGCCGAGCCCCAGGTCTCCGCGCTCGAGACGCGCACCGAGGGCTGGGCCGCCGGGCTCCAGCTCGCCGCGCTGTCCGCCGGGACGGGCGGGGCGACCGACCGGTTCGTCGAGGAGTTCGCCGGCAGCCACCGGTTCGTCCTCGACTACCTCCTCGAGGAGGTCCTCGATGCCCAGCCGGAGGACGTCCGGTCCTTCCTCCTCGACACCTGCGTCCTCGACGAGCTGACCGGCGGCCTCTGCGACGCACTGACCGGCCGCACCGACGGGCAGCGGACGCTCGAGGCGCTCGAGCGGGCCAACCTCTTCGTCATCCCGCTCGACGACGACCGCCGGTGGTGGCGGTACCACCACCTCTTCGCGGACGCCCTGCGGGCCCGGCTCGGGGCGGCGGAGCCGGCGCGCGCGGCTCGGCTGCACCGGGGCGCCGCACGCTGGTACGCCGGCGAGGGCCGGCTCGTCGACGCCGTCCCGCACGCGCTGGCCGGGGGCGACGTCGAGGAGGCCTCCGACCTCGTCGAGCTGACCCTTCCCGGCCTGCGGAAACGACGCGAGGACCGGCTCATGCGGGCGTGGCTGAAGGCGGTGCCGGAGGACGTCGCGCGTCGCCGTCCACTCCTCGCGACCGCGCTGGCGTGGGTGCGCCTCTCCGAGGGCGACCTCCTCGGCGTCGACGACTGGCTCGACGCGGCCGAGGCCGGGCTCGCCGCCGATGACCGTCCGATGCGGGCGGTGCACGAGTGGCCGGAGGTCCTCGCCGAGGCGGCCCGCGACCGCGCGGACGAGCTGGCCGGGCTCCCCGCGATGGTCGGCGTCTACCGGGCCTCCGTGGCCCAGGCGCGGGGGGACGTCGCCGGCACGGTGGCGCACGCCCGGCGGGCCCTCGACCTCGCCGGGCCGGGCGACCACTTCCCACGGGGCGCGGCCGGCGGGTTCCTCGGGCTCGCC
>DASSQJ010000337.1:0-3117 GCA_035702545.1 Phycicoccus sp. | reverse complement strand
CGTAGGCGAAGTGCCACGGCTGCGAGGTGCCACCGGTGTGGTACCAGATGCCGCGGTTCGTCGCCGCCCACATCGTGCCGTCCCCACCGGGTCGGATCCGCCCGATGGTCGTCGAGTCGAGCTCGTGGCCACCGACCCGGTCGCTCGGCGAGAACTCTCCACTCTTCGGGGTCCCGAGCCGGTAGACGCCGGCGCCGACGTACGACGTGCCACCGGTGTTCGCCTCACCGGTGGCGAACCACAGGGAACCGTCCTCCGCGTTCAGCTCGAGGTCACCGGCCGAGAGCGACGGCAGCGCATCCGCGATCGGGGTCCAGCCCGGCGAGGCGGACTGACGCTCTGCGGTGCTCTTCCCGCCGTTCGCCGCAACATCGCCGTTGGACGTCCGCCAGACGCCGCCATCGGCACCGGCGGCGTACACGTACTTGCCCTCGGGGTCCGCGGCGAGGCCGGTGATCCGGCCCGTGACGAAGCCGGCGCCACCGCTGGAGTTGGAGTACCAGTCGCGGTACCGCGGGTCGTCGGCGTTGTACGGGGTGTTCGTGACCGAGTTCCAGCTGCCGCCGGTCGATCCGAGGGCCTGGATCTGCCGGTACGCGCTGCCGTACGCGCCGGAGTCGACGACTCCGGAGGGCGCGGTGCGCGCCTGCGCGAACTGCTCGGCCTGGGTGGCCGCCTCGCGCGACTCGTTCTGCGCCTCCGTCGGGTTGCCCCCGGCGATCATCAGCGCCCTCTCCATGACGGCCGCGTTGTACCCGCGGTCGCGCCACTGGAACTTCAACCACTGCTCGTTGAGCTCGGACCGGCCGGCGAAGGCCGTGCCGGCGGTGGCCAGCAGGCCGAGGCCGGCGACGCCGGCGACGACACGCCGCCGGCGGGTGGTGGTGGGTTTCATGGGGCCCCTAGACACCGGGCTGCGAGAGGTTCCGCAGCAGCGGACGGATGCCGGTCGGCATCCGAGCGCGCACGTTACGCCGAAGTTTGCGCCAGAGGAACCTTTGCGCCCCGGCAACATTCCCACCGTGCGGACGACGCCAGCGGGCGGCGTCGGGCGGCATAACCCCCGGTCAGGCGCGTGAGGCGCCGGTCTGCTCGGGG
Source organism: Phycicoccus sp. (assembly GCA_035702545.1). Taxonomy (GTDB): domain Bacteria; phylum Actinomycetota; class Actinomycetes; order Actinomycetales; family Dermatophilaceae; genus DASSQJ01. Next base: position 2,019 of record DASSQJ010000337.1, on the reverse strand, counting down.
GCCGCGGCGCGGCCGGCGTGACCCCGTGTGGTCAGGGACCGGGCGGCCTGGCCGCGCTCGCGCAGGGCGTCGACGACCTCCTCGCCCCGCTCGGTGAGCACGTCGCGACCCGAACGCCGGGCGGGGACCGCGACGACGACGAGGACGGCGAGGGCGAGGGCGAGGCAGAGGAGCATCCCGAGGACGACGGCGAGCATGGGCGAATCGTCCCTCGCGCCACACCCGCCCGCCAAATCGACACCTGTTCCGCGGCGTCACTAGGGTGGGCCCGTGACCTCCGCCGCCCCCGGGCCCGCCCAGGCGGTGTCACCACGTCGTCGCAGACGGCTCCCGTGGTTCACCGAGGTGCTCGTCGCGCTCGTCGCGGTCGCCCTCGTCCAGGCCTTCGTCGTCAAGCCGTTCGGGGTGCCTTCGCAGTCGATGGAGGAGACCCTCCGCATCGGCGACCGCATCCTCGTCAACCGGCTGGACCACACCGTCGCCCGTGGTGACGTCGTCGTCTTCGGTCACGGGGAGACGTGGCAGCAGGCGCACCTGACGCCGGCGCAGAACCCCCTCGAGCGGGTGGTCCGCTGGTTCGGCGACCTCACCGGCATCGGCCCGAGCGGCACGTCGTACACCGTGAAGCGGGTCATCGGGCTCCCGGGCGAGCGCGTGGCCTGCTGCTCCAGCGACGGGCGCGTCACCGTCGACGACGTCCCCCTCGACGAGCCCTACGTCTACGAGGACCTCCCCTTCACGCCCGGGACCCTGGACTGCTCGTCCTCGCCGCGCTCGAGCCGGTGCTTCCCGGAGATCCGGGTGCCCGAGGAGAACCTCCTCGTCCTCGGCGACCACCGCTCCCAGTCCGCCGACTCCGTCTTCGGCTGCCGCGGCGCCCCCGACGGCCCCGAGTGCGCCCGCTTCGTCCCCGAGTCGCGCGTCGTCGGCCCCGTCGTCCTGCGCTTCTGGCCGCTCGCCGACTTCGGGCCGCTCCCCGGATGAGGCTCCTCGTCCTCGGCGGGACCGCCTTCCTCGGCCACGCGGTCGCCCGGGAAGCCCTCGAACGCGGCCACGAGGTGGCCTGCCTGGCCCGCGGCAGCTCGGGAGCGGTGCCGGACGGAGCCCGGCTGGTCCGTGTCGACCGGGCCGAGCCGGGCGCCGGCCTCGGGGGTGTCGAGGAGGAGGACTGGGACGGCGTCGTCGACGTCGGGAGGTTGCCCGGCCCCGTGGGCCGCGCGGCCCGGTGGTTGGCGCCGCGGACGCGCCACGCCGTCCTCGTGTCGACGGGCAACGTCTACGCCGACCACTCGGTCCCGGGGGCCGACGAGTCGACCCCGCTGCTCCCGGCCCGCCGCGACGGCGGCGACGACCCGGACGCCTACGGGGCGGCCAAGGCGGCGTGCGAGGAGGAGGTGGTCGCGGCCTTCGGTCCGGAGCGTGTGCTCGTCGCCCGCGTCGGGCTCATCGGCGGACCGGGAGACGTGTCGGGGCGAACCGCCTACTGGCCGTGGCGGATGGCGCACCCCGCCGGTCCGGAGGTGCTCGTCCCCGACGTCCCCGACGCCCCGTGCCAGGTCGTCGACGTCCGCGACCTCGCGGCGTGGTTCGTGCGCGCCGTCGAGGACCGCGTCGCCGGCGTCGCCGACGCGGTCGGGCCCACACACCGCTTCGCCGAGCACCTGGGGGCGGCCGCCGAGGCGGCGGGCACCCATCCCACGCTGGCCCCGGTGGACTCCGGCTGGCTGGCCGAGCAGGGCGTGGCGGAGTGGATGGGGCCCCGCTCGCTCCCGCTGTGGCTCACCGACCCTGCGTGGGCCGGCTTCACCTCGCGCCGGGGTGATGCCGCGCGCGCCCTGGGCCTCGCGACCCGGCCCCTCGAGGAGACGCTGCGCGACGTGCTCGCGTGGGAGGAGCACCGCCCCGCCGACTTGCCGCGGCGGGCGGGGCTCAGCGACGAGGAGGAGCGCGAGCTCCTCACTGCGTGGCACGCGCGACCCTCCACCAACTGACCCTCCCTCTCCCGGGCCACCTCCCCCG
>DASSQJ010000336.1:0-4238 GCA_035702545.1 Phycicoccus sp. | reverse complement strand
TCACCAGGTGAGGACCGGCGCCGCCGAGGTCGCCCGGTCGTTGTCGTCGCGGCGCTTCGGCGACAGCCTGCGGCGGCTCGTCCCCGAGCTCCGCGACGAGGACCTCGTGCCCGCGCCGGCCGGGGTGCGCGCCCAGGCGGTGGCCCGCGACGGCCGGCTCGTCGACGACTTCCTCGTCGAGCGAGGTACCCGCACGGTGCACCTGCTCAACGCGCCGTCACCGGCGGCGACGGCGTCCCTCGAGATCGCCGCCCACGTCGTCGAGCTGCTCCGCGAGGCCTGAGCCGGGTCAGCCCTGCAGGGCCAGCCGGTCCTGCACCACGGCGCAGAGCCGGTCGCAGACCTCCTGCGCACGCTCCTCGGTCTCGGCCTCGACCATGACCCGCACGACCGGCTCGGTGCCGGACTTGCGCAGCAGCACCCGCCCGGAGCCGTCCAGCGCGGCCTCCTCGGCGCGGACCGCGTCCCGCAGCACCTCGTCGGTCTCGACCCGGGACTTGTCGACGCCCTTGACGTTGACGAGCACCTGCGGCAGCCGGGTCATCACCGTCGCCAGCTCGGCGAGGCCGCGGCCGGTCTCGGCGACCCGGGCTGCGAGCATGAGCCCGGTGAGGACACCGTCCCCCGTCGTCGCGTGGTCGAGGAGGATGACGTGGCCGGACTGCTCCCCGCCGAGGGAGTACGAGGACCGGCGCATCTCCTCGAGGACGTAGCGGTCGCCGACCGCGGTCTGCTCGACCGCGATGCCCTCGCGCTCCATGGCCTGGAGCAGGCCGAGGTTGCTCATCACCGTCGCCACGAGGGTGTCGTCGCGCAGCAGCCCGCGGGACTTCAGCGCGACCGCGAGGATGCCCATGATCTGGTCACCGTCGACCTGCCGGCCCTGTGCGTCGACGGCGAGGCAGCGGTCGGCGTCGCCGTCGTGCGCGATGCCGAGGTCCGCACCCCGATCGACGACCGCGGCACTGAGCCGGTGGAGGTGGGTCGAGCCGTACCCGTCGTTGATGTTGAGCCCGTCCGGCTCGGCGCCGATCTCGACGACGTCCGCCCCGGCGAGCCGGAACACCTCGGGCGAGACGGCGCTCGCCGCCCCGTGCGCCGCGTCGATGACGACGGAGAGGCCGTCGAGCCGGTTCGGCAGGGCCCGCAGCAGGTGGGCGATGTACCGCGCCTGGCCGGCCCGGTTCTCGTGGATGCGGCCGATCTCGGCGCCCTGCGGCCGCTCCCACTCCTGGCCCATCCGCGCGGCGATCTCGTCCTCGACGGAGTCGGGGAGCTTGTGGCCGCCCGCGGCGAAGAACTTGATCCCGTTGTCCGGCATGGCGTTGTGGGACGCCGAGAGCATCACCCCGAAGGTCGCGCTCATGTCCGCGGTGAGGTAGGCGACCGCCGGGGTCGGCAGGACCCCCACGTTGTGGACGTCCACGCCCGCGGAGGCCAGGCCGGCGCAGACCGCCGCCGAGAGGAACTCGCCGCTCGCCCGCGGGTCGCGGCCCACGACGGCGCGCGGCCGGCGGCCCGAGCCCTGGTCGGGGTCCCCGAGGACGTGGGCCGCGGCGATGCTGAGGTCGAGCGCGAGCTCGGCGGTGATGTCGCGGTTCGCGAGGCCACGGACGCCGTCGGTGCCGAAGAGTCGGGACATGCTGGGAGGGCCTTTCTGCAGTGGACCGCCGACGAACCTACCGCGAACGCCGGGAGACCGCCGCGGCGGCGGCATCCGCTCGGGATGCCGCCGCCGGGACGTGGGGCGCGCGGGTCAGCGCTTGCTGTACTGGGGCGCCTTGCGGGCCTTCTTGAGCCCGGCCTTCTTGCGCTCGGGGACGCGGGCGTCGCGGGTCAGCAGGCCCGCCTTCTTCAGCGCCGGGCGGTTGAGCTCGGCGTCGACGCCGTTGAGCGAGCGGGCCACACCGAGGCGGACGGCACCGGCCTGGCCCGAGGGGCCACCGCCGTGGACGCGGACGAGCACGTCGTAGGCGCCGTCGAGCTCGAGGACCTGGAGCGGCTCGTTGACGATCTGCTGGTGCACCTTGTTCGGGAAGTACTGCTCGAGGGTGCGACCGTTGATCTTCCACTCGCCGGTGCCGGGGACGATGCGCACCCGGGCGACGGCCTGCTTGCGGCGGCCGGTGGCGCCACCGGGGGCCGAGGCGCTCGGGCGGCGGGTCTCGGCGGCCACCGCCGCGGCGTCGGTCTCCGAGGTGTACTCGGTGATGGCGACGTCGTTGGTGTCGGTGCCGACGGTCTCGTCGATCTGGGCGTTCTCGGACATCACTGGGCCACCTGGGTGATCTCGAAGGGCTGGGGCTGCTGGGCGGCGTGCGGGTGCTCGGGGCCGGCGTAGACCTTGAGCTTGGTCAGCTGCTGGCGACCGAGGGAGTTCTTCGGGAGCATCCCGCGGACCGCCTTCTCGACGGCCTTCTCGGGGTGCGTCGCGAGCAGCTCGGTGTAGGACTGCGACCGCAGGCCACCGGGGAACCCGGAGTGCCGGTACGCGCGCTTCTGCTCGGCCTTGGCGCCGGTGAGGGCGACCTTCTCGGCGTTGACGATGATGACGAAGTCACCGGTGTCGACGTGGGGGGCGAAGGTCGGCTTGTGCTTGCCGCGGAGAAGCACGGCGGCCTGGCTCGCGAGCCGGCCGAGCACGACGTCGGTGGCGTCGATGACGTGCCACACGCGGGTGATCTCTCCCGGCTTCGGGGTGTACGTACGCATGGGGGCTTCCTCATGGTCTGGGACGGATGGCGTATGCCGAGTGCTCCCGCGAGGGAGGCGAGGCCCTCGAGAGGGCACGCGGCACACCAGCGATCAAGTGTACGGGGGTGACCACTGCCTCCCAAATCGCCGAACCGGGCCGCTTGCACCGTCGCTGACCTGCGCGGACATCGATGCACACCTTCCGTGCACACCTCTTGTGCAAACAGAGTGTGCACAGGTATTCTGCACACATGACCACTCCTGCCGACGAGTACACCGGGATGCGGCTCGACGCCGGCGCCCTCAAGGTCCTGGCCCACCCGCTGCGCTCCCGCCTCCTCGGACGCCTCCGGATCGGCGGCCCGGCGACCGCGACCGACCTCGCCGCCCAGCTCGGGACGAACTCCGGGGCGACGTCGTACCACCTGCGCCGGCTCGAGTCGGTCGGTCTCGTGACCGACACCGGCGAGGGCGAGGGCAAGCGCCGGCTCTGGCGGGCGTCGACCGACAGCCACCAGTACGAGCCGAGCGACTTCGCCGGTGACGAGGACGCCGAGACCGCCCTCGGCTGGCTCCAGCGCGACTACTCCCGCCACCTCGGCGAGCAGTTCGAGCGCTGGCTCGACGTCGAGCACGCCTGGCCGCTGGAGTGGCGTGACGCGGCCGGCATGGGCGACTCGTTCGTCGTCGCCACGGCCGAGCAGGTCAGGGCGATGAACCAGGAGATCTGGGAGGTCGTCGAGCGGTACCGGCGCGTCGGGCAGGGCAACCCCAGCGCCCGCCGGGTCGCCGTCTACCTCGTCGACTTCCCCCTCGACCTCGACCGCACCCCGAAGGGAGACCGGCCGTGACCGCGCACCCCGTCACCGCGCGCCGCGCGCGGCAGGTCCTCCTCCTGCTCAGCTTCACCCGCTGGTTCCCCGTCGGGCTCACCATCGGCGCGACGACGCTGCTCCCGCTCGAGCGGGGCATGAGCCTGGCCGAGATCGGCGTGATCTTCGCGATGCAGGGCTTCGTCGTCCTCGGCCTCGAGCTGCCCACGGGCGGGTTCGCCGACGCCCTCGGCCGGCGGCCGGTCCTCGTCGCCTCGGGGATCTTCGCGGTCGTCTCCGGCGTCGTCTTCCTCCTCGCCCACAGCTTCGCCGCTTTCGTCGTCGCCCTCCTCCTCCAGGGGGTCTTCCGGGCGCTGGACTCGGGCCCGCTCGAGGCCTGGTACGTCGACGCCGCCCAGGCCGACGACCCGGACGTCGCGGTCGAGGAGGGCCTCGCCCGGGCGGGCACGGTCCTCGGGATCGCCATCGCCGTCGGCGCCGTCATCTCCGGCGGCCTCATCGCGTGGCACCCCGTCTCCGCCCTCACCGCCCTCGAGCTGCCCTGGGTGTGCGCCGTCGTCCTCTACGCCGTTCACCTCGCCGCGACCGCCATCCTCGTCCGGGAGCCGCGCCACCACGTCGACCGCTCGGGCCTGGACCGGGCCCTGGACTCGGCGCGCGAGGCCCCGGGGGTGGTCGTCGACGGGCTCCGGACGCTGCGCGCCTCCCGTG
>DASSQJ010000335.1:0-4445 GCA_035702545.1 Phycicoccus sp. | reverse complement strand
TCCGCGGTGAGGGCGGTTCACTCCCGGGAGCGGCTGCTGCGCAGGCCGATCGCGCCGACGACGAGGACGACGAGGCCGGCGGCGACGACGCTCCAGGGACCGAGGTCGGTCCACGGGAGGGTGAGGTCGGTGATCTCGCCGACCACGACGCCGACCGCGAGGAGGACGCCGAGCAGGCCGAGGAGGATCGGGAAGGGGGCCGGTCCGGCCAGGTAGGTCGGGGCCGGTGGGGGCGTCGCCGGGGCCGGTGCCGTGGCGGTGGCCGTGGCGGTGGCGGGCGACGTCGTGGACGGGGCCGGTGCGGCGGTGCTCACCGGGGCGGCCGGGGCGGGCGGCGTGGCCGGTCCGCTGGTGTGGCCCGTGGTGTCACCGGGCTCGTCCCCGGTCGGGACGGGACGGGTGGGGTCGTCGTGGGCGGTCATTGTCAGTTCTCCTCGATGGTGATCTGGCCGATGCCGACGTCCGCGGTGACGACGACGTCGGGGGTGCTGGCGCCGCCGATGGTCGTCGACACGCTGCGGTCGGTACCGGACTGCTGGAGCCCGCTGTCGGGCCCACCGTCGACCCGGATCTCGCCGATGCCGACGTGGCCGTCGACCCGGGCGGTGAGCCCGGCGGGGACGAGGATCGTCAGGTTGCCGGCGCCGAGCCGGGCGTCGACCTTCATCGGGGTGCTGGTGAGCTGGCCCTGGAGCCGGGCGAGGTCGAGCGTCGCGTCACCCGCGCCGAGGTTGAAGGTCGCCGTCGAGCTGCTCGCGACCGGGACCCAGGTCCGGTCCCCGACCCCGTTGGTGACGTCGACGCGGGAGGCGCCGGCCGTCGTGACGAGGAGGAACCCGAGGGCGATGACGAGGAAGCTCGTGAACCCGCCGGCCCTGCCGCGGAAGCCGAGGACGAGGGCGACGACGGAGACGCCGGCGAGGGCGAACGCGAAGCCGAGGACGGCGGCGACGCCGGGGAAGCCCAGCGGGTCGTCGAGGGCGACCCCAAGGCCGAAGAGCGCGAGCGCCAGGCCGAGCGAGATGAGGCCGACGAAGCCGCTCGGGCGACGGCGACGGGGACCGGGGGGCGGCGGCGGTGCCACCGGCCGCGGCGGGCGCGGCGGGGCGGGGGTGGCGCCGTAGGGCGCGGTGGGAGTGCCGTAGGGCCTCCCGTACGGGGGCGGCGTCGACGCCGGCCCGGTCGGGGCGCCGGCGGGCGGGTACGCCGTCGTGGGTGCGGACATGGCAGTGCCTCCGGGGTGGGTGGGGGTGGTCCCGGCGACGAGGGCCGGGTGCGAGGGGTCGCTGGACGCCGGGTACGGTCCCGGCGCGGCGCCGGCGGGGCCGGCGGGGGGTGTGGTGGACGCCTGCGGCCAGGTGCTGCCGCCGCTGCGGCCCCGTTCGATGACGAACCAGGCGACGAGCGCGACGGGGAGGAGGATCCACAGCGAGCCGCCCCATCCGCCGTTCTGGCCGAGCGAGACCAGGCCACCGACGATGACGAGGGTCGTCACGACGGTGAGGACGACGGGCCACCCGTCGCCGCGGCGCAGGGCCCGCTCGAGGAGCAGGTCGCCGTGCTGGTCCGGCAGGGCGAGCCAGAGGATGAGGTAGACGGTGAGCCCGATCCCGCCGGCGAAGGCGAGGATGATCGCCGCGGCGCGGATGAGCAGGGGGTCGACCCCGAACCGGGCGGCCAGGCCGGAGCAGACGCCGCCGAACCAGCGGCGGTCGGTGTCACGGGAGAAGCCACTCGAGCGGAGCCGTCCGAAGAGGTCGTCGAGGGTGTTGTGGGGTGGAGCCGGGGCGCCGGTGTCGGTGTTCTGCGTCATGCCTCAAGCGTCCCGCCGGGCCGCCCCGCGGCGCCATGAGGGTCGACCCTGAGCCCCCCCTGACCGGACCCCGGGAACGGTGCCGCGGACCCCGTGCGTGCGTCAGGATGGGGACGTGCCCACCCCCTACGAGCCCGTGACCGCGGGTCCCCGCGTCGCCGCCGCGCCGCCCCCGGACGCCGCGCCGGTGCGCCCGCCCCTGGTCCGTGACCGTTCCGGCGGCTGGACCCCGGGTGTCTGCGGGGCCGTCGCGCGCCACCTCGGGGTCTCCCGGCGGGTCGTGCGCTGGGTCTTCGTCGTCCTCGCGCTCGCGGGCGGCTCCGGCATCGCCGCCTACCTCTTCCTCTGGGCGATGACCCCGGAGGAGGAGCTCGGATGGGTCGACACCCCGGGGGCCCCGGCCCAGCCCCGGGTGACGCCCGAGCGCCGGCGGTGGATGCTCTTCGTCGTCGGCGGCGCCGGACTCGTCCTCCTCGGCGGGGCCCTCCTGACCCCGGTGCTCGGCGGATCCCTGCGCGACTCGGTCCTCCTGCCGCTCTTCGTCATCGCCGTCGGCGCCATCGTCGCGTGGTCCAACCTCGACGAGGCGCAGCGGAGCCGCTGGCTCGGCGGCGGCGGTGGGGCCGGAACGGGGTGGGTGCGCCTCGCGCTCGGGCTCGCCCTCGCCGTCACCGGCATCCTCGTGCTCGTCACCCGCGGGCAGTCGCTCACCGCCGTGTGGGACGCCCTCCTCGCCGCGACCGCCGTCCTCGTCGGGGTCGCCCTGCTCGCCGCCCCGTGGGCGGTGCGGCTCTGGGGGGACCTGCGCCGCGAGCAGGTGGCGGCCGCACGGGCCACCGAGCGGGCCGACATCGCCGCCCACCTGCACGACTCGGTCCTCCAGACCCTCGCCCTCATCCAGCGCCAGTCCTCGGACGCCGCGGCCGTCACCCGCCTGGCCCGGGCCCAGGAGCGCGAGCTCCGCTCCTGGCTGTACGCCGGCCCCCAGGGCTCGCAGGCCTCGCTCGCGGCCGCCGTCACCGAGGTCGCCCACGAGGTCGAGGACCTCCACGGCGTCCCCGTGGACCTCGTCGTCACCGGCGACCGGCCCTTCGAGCAGCACGGCGCGGCGCTCTCGCGGGCGATGCGCGAGGCGCTGCTCAACGCCGTGCGCCACGGCCGCACCCCCGTCACCGCCTACGTCGAGATCGGCCCCACGGGGGTCGAGGCGTACGTGCGGGACCGCGGGGACGGCTTCGACCTCGACGCCGTGCCGGAGGACCGGCTCGGGGTCCGCCAGTCCGTGCTCGGCCGGATGGAGCGCCACGGCGGCACCGCCCGCGTCCGGCGGCGCGAGGACGGCACCGAGGTCGAGCTGACCCTCCCGCCCCTCGAAGGAGTCCCGTCATGACCAGCCACAGCGGTGGCCAGCCCACCGGCTCGACCCCACGGCCGCCCGTCCGGGTGGTCCTCGTCGACGACCACCGGATGTTCCGCACCGGCGTGCGCGCCGAGCTCACCGACGCGATGGCCGGCACCGCCCCGGTCTGCGAGTTCGTCGGGGAGGCCCCGGACGTCGACTCCGCCGTCGCCGTCATCCGCCGCGAGCAGCCGGACGTCGTGCTCCTCGACGTCCACCTGCCGGGCGGGTCGGGCAACGGGGGCGTCGACGTCATCCACGGGTGCTTCGGGGTGGAGTCGCGCAGCGGCGGCCCGGTCCGCTTCCTCGCGCTGTCGGTGTCCGACGCCGCGGAGGACGTCATCGCCGTCATCCGGGCCGGCGCCCGCGGCTACGTGACGAAGACGATCGGCGCCAACGACCTCGTCACCGCGATCCGCCGGGTCGCCGACGGCGACGCGGTCTTCTCGCCGCGGCTCGCCGGCTTCGTCCTCGACGCCTTCGGGGCGGCCGCCGGCGAGATCGCCGAGGTCGACGAGGAGCTCGACCGGCTCTCTGCCCGCGAGCGGGAGGTGATGCGGCTCATCGCGCGCGGCTACCAGTACAAGGAGGTGGCCAAGGAGCTCTTCATCTCGGTGAAGACCGTCGAGACCCACGTCTCCTCGGTGCTGCGCAAGCTCCAGCTCTCGTCGCGGCACGAGCTGACCGCGTGGGCGATGGGCCGCCGGCTGCTCTGACCGGGGCGCCACCTAGGGTGTGCGCCATGGAGATCCTCGAGCACCTGTTCGTCCTCGCGCACCTGCTCGGCATGGCGGCGATCATCGGCAGCGCCGTGTTCGTCGCCCGGGGCCGGGCCACCGCGGCCCTCGTCTGGGGTGCCCGCGCCCAGCTCGTCACCGGGCTCGTGCTCGTCGGTCTCGCCGAGGCCGGTGACGACCCCGTGAACCACGCGAAGATCGGCGTCAAGCTCGTCGTCGCCATCGCCGTCGCCGCGTGCGCGGAGATGGCCGGTGCGGCGGAGCGCAAGGGCGGCGCTCGCCCGCAGCTCGTCACCGCGGCCGGCTGGCTCGCGCTCCTCAACGCAGCCGTGGCCGTCCTCTGGACCTCGGGGTCGTGAGGACCCGGCCCCGCGGCCGCCGGCTCCGGGACCGTCAGGGGACGAGGAGCAGCTTGCCCTGCGTGCGGCGGCCCTCGAGGTCCGCGTAGGCCCTGGCCGCTTCGGTCAGGGGGTAGCGGCCCCCGACCGCGACGTCG
>DASSQJ010000334.1:0-11335 GCA_035702545.1 Phycicoccus sp. | reverse complement strand
CTCCCCGACGGCGACGGGGGGTGGCGCTTCGCCGGCCGTGTCGGCTCCGGGCTCGCCGGAGCGGAGGGCGAGCGGCTGCTGCGCCGGCTGGCCCCCCTGGAGCGGACGGCATCCCCCTTCTCGGACCCGGTCCCGCGCCTTGACGCCACCGGCGCCGTCTGGGTCGAGCCCGAGCTCGTCGTCGAGGTGCGCACCCTCGAGCTGACCGGCCAGCACCGGCTGCGGCAGCCCACCTACCTCGGCGTGCGGACCGACCTGCGCCCGGCGGACCTCCAGGAGGTCGGCGATGGCAGCTGACCCGGAGGCCCAGCGGGTGGAGGTCGCCGGCCGGCGGCTGCGGCTGACCAGCCTCGACAAGGTGATGTACCCGTCGAGCGAGACGACGAAGGGGGAGGTGCTCAGCTACTACGCGCGGGTGGCCGACGTGCTCCTGCCGCACCTCGCCCGGCGCCCGGTGACCCGGGTTCGCTGGCCGCACGGTACGGCGGACCAGATGTTCTTCGAGAAGAACCTGCCGTCCGGCGCGCCGAGCTGGCTGCCCCGGGTCCCCGTCGACGACGTGACGTACCCGCTCGTCACCGACCTCGCGGACCTCACCTACCTCGTCAACCTCAACTCCCTCGAGCTGCACGTGCCGCAGTGGACCGTGGACGATGACGGCCGCGCCGAGAACCCGAACCGGCTCGTCGTCGACCTCGACCCGGGGAAGCCGGCCGGGCTCAGGGAGTGCGCCCGGGTGGCCCTGCTCCTGCGCGAGCGGCTCGGGAGGCTCGGGCTCGAGCTGTTCCCCGTCACCTCCGGGAGCAAGGGCATGCAGCTCTACGCTGCGCTCGGGGGCGACCTGACGTCCGAGCAGGTCCGCGATCTGGCGATGCAGCTGGCCCAGGAGATGACGAAGCGGCACCCCGACCTGGTCCTGTGGAAGATGACGAAGTCCCTGCGGCCGGGCAAGGTCTTCCTCGACTGGAGCCAGAACGTCGCCGCCAAGACGACGATCAGCCCGTACTCGCTGCGAGGCCGGGAGCTGCCGTGGGTCGCCGCGCCGCGGACGTGGGACGAGGTCGAGCGCGGCGCCGAGGAGGGCGGGGGGCTCGAGCAGGTGATGTTCGACGACCTCCTCGACCGGCTCGACGAGCACGGCGACCTCCTCGCCGACCTCCCCTGAACGCCCCGCCCCCGCGCGCACGCCCCAACTTTCTCTCCGGATGCCGGAACCTTCAGCGGGGGACGCGTACCGTTCCGGCCGCCCGCTGAAGGTTCCCGTCCGTGGGGTGCCCGGGCCGCGCCCGAGCCCTTCAGCGCACGTCGGCGCCGGTCAGCCATCGGCGCCGGCCCGGGGCGGCGCGCGCCGGTCAGTGACGACGGGACCTCGGGCAGCCCGCGCACTCGACGCACCCCGGCAGTGCGTAGATGAGGCAGCACGACGCCCGGTCCGGCACCCCGGTCCGGATGAGCCCCGCCGCGCCCTCGGCCTCACGCCGGGCGGCGACCCACATGTCGTCGACGAAGGCACTCCGGGCGTGGGGGCCGATCCGGACGATCGAGGCGTAGCGACGGGCGAGCGGCTCGGCGACCGCCCGGTACTCGGCCTCGGCGCGCTCGAGCCGCGCCCCGAGCGCCCCGGCGTCGGCGACGAGGCCGGCGAGACGCACGACGTCCGGCACGGAGGCCGGGCCGACCGAGAACGTCAGCCCGTCGAGGTGGGCGCGCCACGGCCCGGCCGCGGCGGCGTGGGCCGCCGTGTGCGCCGGCACCTGGAGCAGCCACTGGAGGACGAACGCCGCCGCCACCTGGGGCGGCCCGACCCCGTACCAACGCCGGTGGAGCCCGGCGACGTCCTCCTGCCAGGCCAGTGCGTCCAGCCCGAGGTCCAAGGCGAGCGGTGCCCCACCGGCGGTGAACCGCAGCCAGGCGTGCCGTCGCGACATCAGCGCAGCGGCGGCGCCCGGGTCGGGCGCCGCCGCTGCGTCGACGGGGTGCGGGGACTCGCTCAGGAGTGCGCCCGGTCGTAGGCCTCCTGGACCTGGGCCGAGATGCGGCCGCGGTCGCTGACCTGGTAGCCGTTGCTCCGGGCCCACTCACGGACCGCGCCGAGGTCGGCCTTGCGCGCCGAGCCGGAGCCCTTGGCACCCGCGCGCGACGTCGACCGGCGCCCGCCGGTGCGCTCGGCGTGACCGATCCACATGGCGAGGTCGTCACGGAGCTTGGCGGCGTTGTCCGACGTCAGGTCGATCTCGTAGCTGACGCCGTCGAGCGAGAAGGACACCGTCTCGTCGGCAGGAGAGCTCTTGTCGATGTCGTCGACGAGAAGCACCTGGACCTTCTTGGCCATAGATTTCCCTTTCGAGGGGTATTACCGGAATCCGGGGCATCAGAGACGATGCCGGGAAAACAGTAACAGCGGCGGCAGGTCCGGGTAAAGCAATGGTAAAGGCTCAGGAATCCTTTGCATTGCCGCGACGATTGTCGCCGGTTTCCGAGGGGGATTCCCCGTTCACCTCGTCCGGGGTGTTCGCCGCGGGACCCCGCTGCGCCGCCGCCCTCCTCCGGTCCTGCTCGGCCTCGAACTTGGACTGGGCGAGGCGCTCTCGCCGGTCCGCCTCCATCATCCGCTTGATGATGAAATAGAAGAAGGTCGCGACGACGACGGTCGGGATGAGTGCGGCGAGGTAGGGCCAGATGGCATCCACGGCTCAGGCCTCCGGCTTCAGGTGGGGAAAGAGAATTGTCTCCCGGATGCTCGCCCCCGTGAAGAGCATGACGAGCCGGTCGACACCCAGGCCCAGGCCGCCCATCGGCGGCGCTCCGTACTCGAGGGCCCGGAGGAAGTCCTCGTCGACCTGCATCGCCTCCGGGTCCCCACCGGCGGCCCGCAGCGACTGCGCCTCGAGGACCTGCCGCTGGACCACCGGGTCGATGAGCTCCGAGAAGCCGGTGCCCCGCTCGACCCCCGCGATGATCAGGTCCCAGGCCTCGATGAGCCCGGCCCGGCTCCGGTGCGGCCGCGCGAGCGGCTGGGCGATCGCGGGGTAGTCGCAGAGGAAGGTCGGCTGGAGCAGCGTCGGCTCGACGACCTCGCCGAGGATCTCGAGGAAGATCTTGTCCTTCTCCTCCTCGGGGTCGACCTCGACGCCGTGCCGTTCCGCGAGCTCCAGGAGGCGCTGGCGCGGTGTCTCGACCGTCACGGTCTCGCCCACTGCCTCGCTCACCGCGTCGTAGACGGGCAGCCACCGCCACTCGCCCCCGAGGTCCACCGTGCCGGCCGGCGTCTCGACGAGCCGCGACCCCAGGGCGTCCGCGACGCCCAGGTAGATGTCGCGGATCAGGGCGCCGATGCTGTGCTGGTCGCCCCACGCCTGATAGGCCTCGAGCATCGTGAACTCCGGCGAGTGGGTCGCGTCCACGCCCTCGTTGCGGAAGATCCGCCCCATCTCGTAGACCCGCTCCACCCCGCCGACGACGGCCTTCTTGAGGTTCAGCTCGAGGGCGATCCGCAGGACCATCTCGTGGTCGAAGGCGTTCATGTGGGTCCGGAACGGCCGTGCCGCCGCGCCGCCGTGGACGAGCTGGATGACCGGGGTCTCGACCTCGACGTAGCCCTGGCCGTCGAGGACGCCCCGGATGGCGCGCAGCGCGGCGGCCTTGGTCCGGACCATGTCCCGCGCCTCCTGCCGCACGACGAGGTCGGCGTACCGCTGGCGGACCCGCGACTCCTCGGAGAGCTCCTTGTGGAGCACCGGCAGCGGGCGGAGCGCCTTGCTCGCCATCTGCCATCCCGTCGCCATCACCGAGAGCTCGCCCCGCCGGCTCGACACGACGCGCCCCTCGACGAAGACGTGGTCGCCGAGGTCGACGTCGGCCTTCCACCCCGCGAGGGACTCCTCGCCGACCTCGGCGAGGCTGAGCATGACCTGGAGGCGGGTCCCCGGACCCTCCTGGAGGGTCGCGAAGGCGAGCTTGCCGGTGTTGCGGACGAAGACCACCCGGCCGGCCACGCCGACGACGTCCGGGGTCTCCTCGCCGGCCTCGAGGTGGCCCCACCGGGCGCGTACGTCGGCGAGCGAGTGGGTCCGCGGGACCCCGACGGGGTAGGCCTGTCCTCCGGAGGCGAGGATGCGGTCCCGCTTCTCGCGCCGGATGCGCCGCTGCTCGGGGAGGTCGGCCTCGGGGTGGGCGTCGGGGGGCGTGTCGGTCACAAGCGTCAAGGGTACGAGGGCGCCGCGCAGGGACGGCGGGGTGGCCGCCCGGTGGTCGCGGCGTCGCCGCCGGGCTCCGCCGAGCGGCGCCGAGGCCAGCGGCGCACGAGGGGATGACGTGCCGACACGCATATGACACAATGACGTATTGACCTGACAAAGTCCGTCCGCGTCGTGCCGACCGGACACCGCCGACGAGAGGACGCCCTGGTGGCCGAGGACAAGTCCCGCAACACCGACCCGCGCTACAGCAAGCTGACGATCGGGGTCTGCCCGGACCAGTGGGGCGTGTGGTTCCCCCAGGACGAGAAGCAGATCGACTGGGACGTCGCCCTCGACGAGATGGCCGACGCCGGCTTCTCCGTCATGGAGACCGGCCCCTTCGGGTACTTCCCGACGGACCCGGTGCGGCTCAAGGACGAGATGGATGCCCGCGGTTTCCGCGTCGTCGCCGGGACCGGTTGGGGCATCCTCCACAAGGAGGCGGCCTGGCCCGACACGGAGAAGCTGTTCCGCTCCATCGCGCAGACGCACGCGGAGGTCGGCGCCGAGTACATCGTCCACCTGCCTCCGATGTTCCGTGACGAGAAGACCGGCGAGTACATCGACGACAAGGTGCTGACGCCGGAGGCCTGGCAGCTCTACATCCGCAACGCGAACCGGCTCGGCCGGATCATGAAGGAGGACTACGGGCTGACGATGGTCCTCCACCCCCACGGGGACAGCCACATCGAGACACCCGAGGACATCGACCGGATCTTCGAGGCGACGGACCCCGAGTACGTCGGCTTCTGCCTGGACACCGGGCACATCGTCTACGGCGCCGGCGACCCGATGGAGCTGTGCCGCAAGTACCCCGAGCGCATCTCCTACGTCCACATCAAGGCGATGGACCCCGCGCTCGTCCAGCAGGCCCACGACGAGGACTGGCCGTTCGTCAAGGCGGTCCACGCCGGGTGCTCGGTCGCGCCGCCCGCCGGCGAGCCCGACATGCACGACCTCATCGAGGCGCTCGCGGACCTCGACAAGGACCTCTACGTCGTCTGCGAGCAGGACATGTACGGCTGCGAGAAGTCCTACCCGAAGCCGAACGCGGTCCGCACCCGCGAGTACCTCGCCTCGCTCGGCCTCGGCCTGCCCTGAGCGGTCCCCCGGAGACCGTGAGCGGCCCGGCGTCCCGTCCTCGGGCTGCCGGGTCGTTCAGCGCTCGTCGACCATGATGTCGATCGAGTAGTCCTCCGCGCGGTAGCAGTGGTCGCCGAACTCGACGGCGCGGCCGGCGGCGTCGAAGGCCATCCGGGTCATCGTGAGGACGGGCTGCTGGCCCCGGATGCCGAGGGCCTTCCGCTCGGCCGGCGTCGGCATCCGCGCACCGATCGTCTGTCGCGCGACGACCGGCTTGACCCCCCGGCTGCGCAACGCCGCGTACAGGCCGGTGCTCTGGAGCTCCTCGACCGGGATGTCCGAGTACTCCGGCGGCAGCCAGTTGTGCATGTACGCGATGGGGTCGCCGTCGGCGGTGCGGACCCGCACGACGAGGAGCATCGGGGTGTCCGGCTCGAGGTCGAGGGCGGACGCGGCGCGCTCGTCGGTGACGATCTCGTGGGTCAGGATCGACGTCCGAGGGTGGCGCCCCTCGCGGCGCAGGTCGTCCCAGAGGCTGGTCAGCTCGGCGCGGCGGTGCACCTTGCGGTTGGCCACCCGGGTGCCGAGCCCGCGCCGGCGCACGAGCAGGCCCTGGTCGACCATCTCCTGGATGGCGCGGCGGACGGTGGGGCGCGAGAGGCCGAGCCGCTCGGCGAGGGCGACCTCGTTCTCGAAGGGGTCACCGGGCTGGAGCCGGCCGTCGGCGATCGCCCCGCTCAGCTGCTCGGCGAGCTGGTGGTACAGCGGCACGGGTGAGTCCCGGTCGATCGTGACGTTGACGAGATGCGGACTCACGTGGAGAACTGTATGACATGGGGGATGACGACATCCGGCGTTGAGCAGGTGTGTATATGAGAATGTAAGGACAAATGCTTGACACGAGGTTCTGCACCGGCCAGAGTTGCGTGAGCAGGAACCCGGCGCCCCGACGACACGCGGCGCACGACACGAGGGAGTGGCGGATGCGGATCGGTCTGGCGGGCGTGGGGCGGATCGGGGCGTTCCACGCCTCCACCCTGCGCGGGCTCGAGGCCGTCGACGAGGTCGTCGTCACGGATGCCGACCAGGCCCTCGCGGAGAAGGTCGGCGCGGAGCTCGGCGTCGCGGTCGCGGCCGACCTCGACGAGCTGCTCGGCTCGGGGGTGGACGGGTTCGTCATCACGACGGCGACGCCAGGTCACGCACCGCTGCTCCGGCGCGGGGTCGCCGCCGGGGTCCCGACCTTCTGTGAGAAGCCGGTGGCGGGGACGCTCGAGGAGACCCTGGAGCTGACCCGCCTCGCGGAGTCCACCGACGTCCCCGTCCACGTCGGCTTCCAGCGGCGCTTCGACGCCGGGTACCGGCGCGCCCGCGCCGCTGTCGAGGCCGGGGAGCTGGGGAAGATCCACGCCATCCGCGCGATGACCCACGACCAGGCCCCGCCGCACCCCTCGTACATCCCGACGAGCGGCGGGTTGTTCCGCGACTGCTCGGTCCACGACTTCGACATCATCCGGTTCGTCACCGGGCGCCAGGTCGCCACGGTCTACGCCACCGGCGAGAACACGGGCGCCCCGTTCTTCGCCGAGGCCGGCGACGTCGACACCGCCGCCGCGATCCTCACCCTCGACGACGGCACCCTCGTGACGGCGACGGCCACCCGCTACTCCGGCGGCGGGCACGACGTCCGGATGGAGGTCATGGGCGAGGACGGCGCCATCGCCGTGGGCCTGGACGACTCCCTGGCCCTGCGCTCCGCCGAGCCCGGGGTGAGCTTCCCCCCCGGCCCGCAGCACTGGTCCTTCATGGAGCGGTTCCTCCCCGCGTACCGCGCCGAGCTCACCGCGTTCGTCGACGTGGCGGCGGGGCGCACCCCGAGCCCGTGCACGGTCCGCGACGCGCTGGAGGCCTTCCGCGTCGCCGAGGCGTGCGAGCTCTCGCGGGCCGAGCAGCGCCCGGTCCGCCTCTCCGAGATCCCGACGGCGCAGGACTGAGCCGTGGGCGCGCAGCGGGTGCTCGACCTGGTCTCCATGGGGAGGACCGGGGTCGACGTCTACCCGCTCGAGCACGGCGTCGGCCTCGAGGACGTCCGGACCTTCCAGAAGTTCCTCGGCGGCAGCGCGACCAACGTCGCGGTCGCCGCGGCCCGGCACGGGCACACCGTCGCGCTCGTCACCAAGGTGGGGGACGACCCGTTCGGCCGGTACGTCCGCCGCGAGAGCGCCCGGCTCGGGGTCGACCCCCGCCACATCAGCACCATCGAGGGCGCCGGGCCGCCGACCCCGGTCACGTTCTGCGAGGTCTTCCCCCCGGACGACTTCCCGCTCCACTTCTACCGCTACCCCGCCGCGCCCGACCTCCTCCTCACCCCCGAGGACCTCCCGCTCGACGAGATCCGGGACGCGCGGGTCTTCTGGGCCACCGTCACCGGCCTGTCGCAGGAGCCGTCCCGCGGCACCCACTTCGCGGCCTGGGCCGCACGCGCCCGGCGCACGCACACCGTCCTCGACCTCGACTACCGGCCGATGTTCTGGCACGACCCGGTCGAGGCGAGCGAGCAGGTCGGCAAGGCCCTCGAGCACGTGACGGTGGCCGTCGGCAACCGCGAGGAGTGCGAGGTCGCGGTCGGTGAGACCGACCCGCAGCGGGCCGCCGACGCCCTCCTCGAGCGCGGGCTCGACCTCGCGGTCGTCAAGCAGGGGCCGAAGGGCGTCCTCGCCGCGACCCGCGACGAGCGCGTCGAGGTGGCCCCCTTCCCCGTCCGGGTCGTCAACGGGCTCGGAGCGGGCGACGCCTTCGGGGGCGCCCTCGTCCACGGCCTGCTCGCCGACTGGGACCTGCATCGGAGCATCGAGTTCGCGAACGTCGCCGGGGCCATCGTCGCCTCCCGCCTCGAGTGCTCGACGGCGATGCCGACGACCTACGAGGTCGAGGCCGCCCTCGCCGAGCGGGGGACGGCCTCGTGACCGCCCCCGCCGTGCGCACCCGGGAGCTCACCGAGGTGCGGGCCACCGCCCCCGGCCGGGTCGCCCGAGGCTGGCGCGAGCGCCGTCGCCGTGAGCTGCTCGGTGCGGACGGCCGGCTCCTCCTCGTCGCCGCCGACCACCCCGCTCGCGGTGCCCTCGGGGTGCGGGCCGAGCCGATGGCGATGGCGAGCCGCAGCGACCTGCTGGAGCGCCTCGTCACCGCCCTCGAGCGCCCGGGCGTCGACGGGGTCCTCGGGACGGCCGACGTCCTCGACGACCTCCTGCTCCTCGGCGCCCTCGAGGGCAAGGTCGTCATCGGCTCGATGAACCGGGGCGGGCTCCAGGGCGCGGTCTTCGAGCTCGACGACCGGTTCACCGGGTACACCGCGACGGCGATCGCCGAGCAGGGCCTCGACGGAGGCAAGATGCTCACCCGCGTCGCGCTCGACGACCCGGGCACCGCGCCGACACTCGAGGCGAGCGCCCGTGCCGTCGGCGAGCTGGCGGCCGCCGGCGTGATGGCGATGGTCGAGCCGTTCTGGTCGGTCGTCGAGGACGGCCGGGTGCGCAACCTCCTCGACCCCGACTCGGTCATCCGTTCCGTCCACGTCGCCTCCGGCCTCGGCCCGACGAGCGCGCACACGTGGCTCAAGCTCCCCGTCGTCGACGACCTGCGGCGGGTCATGGACGCCACGACGCTGCCGACGCTGCTCCTCGGCGGGGACCCGCAGGGCCGCCCCGACGACACCTACGCCGCGTGGGGCGCCGCCCTCGAGATGCCGGCCGTCCGCGGCCTCGTCGTCGGGCGCGCCCTGCTCTACCCCCCGGACGGGGACGTCGCCGCCGCGGTCGACGTCGCCGCCGGGCTGGTCCACGGAGGAGACCGATGAGCCCCGCCGCGTCCGGCACCGGCCTGGACAACCCCCGCTACGTGCGCCCCCTCGGCTCGGCCGACGACGGCGAGTACGCCGTCGCGGTGACGCCGACGGCGACGAACCCGGTCGACGGCTGGGAGCACACGAGCCTGCGCGTCGCGTGGTGCGCGGCCGGCGGCCACGTCGAGCACGACTCGGGTGACGAGGAGACCCTCGTCGTCCCTCTCGTCGGCTCGTGGCGGGTCGAGGTCACCGAGGCCGACGGCACGACGCACGACGTCGACCTCCCGGGACGCCGCTCGGTGTTCGACGGGCCCACCGACGTCGTCTACGCGGGCCGTGGGTCGAGGCTGCGGGTGACGAGCACCTCGGAGAGCGACGGGGCCCGAGTCGCCCTGTGCGGAGCGCCCGCCCGCAAGGCCGACGCCCCGAAGCCGTTCCGCCACGTCACCGCGGCCGAGGTGCCCGTCGAGCTGCGCGGCGCGGGGATCGCGAGCCGCGAGGTCCGGAACTTCGGCCTGCCCGACGTCCTCGACGCCGACTCCTTCCTCGTCTGCGAGGTCGTCACCCCGGCGGGCAACTGGAGCTCGTGGCCGCCGCACAAGCACGACGAGGAGCGCCCGGGCGCGGAGACCGCCCTCGAGGAGATCTACTACGTCGAGACCCGGGCCACCGACCCGAGGGGGAGCGACCCGGTCGGGTACCTGCGCGTCTACGGCTCCTCGCCGCAGCGCCCGGTCGACGTCGTCGCCGAGGTCCGCACCGGCGACGTCGTCCTCGTCCCCCACGGCTGGCACGGCCCCGCCGTCGCGGCGCCGGACGCCGACCTCTACTACCTCAACGTCATGGCGGGCCCGGGACCGGAGCGGGCCTGGCGCATCTGCGACGACCCGGCCCACGCGTGGGTGCGTGAGCGCTGGAGCGGCGAGACCGTCGACCCCCGACTCCCCGTGGGAGGAGAGCCCCGATGACCAGCCCGTCCGGCACCGTGCGACTCACCGTCGCCCAGGCGACGGTGCGCTTCCTCGCGAACCAGTGGACCGAGCGCGACGGTGAGCGGAGGCGGCTCTTCGCCGGGTGCTTCGGCATCTTCGGCCACGGCAACGTCGCCGGCATCGGCCAGGCGCTGCTCCAGGAGGAGGTCCGCGCCGCCGACGCCGGGGAGGTCCCCGGCCTGCCCTACGTCCTCGCCCGCAACGAGCAGGCGATGGTCCACACCTCGGTGGCCTACGCCCGCCAGAAGGACCGGCTCCAGACCTGGGTGTGCACGGCGTCGGTCGGCCCCGGGTCGACGAACATGCTCACCGGCGCCGCGCTGGCGACGATCAACCGGCTTCCCGTCCTGCTCCTCCCCAGCGGGACCTTCGCGACGCGCGTCTCGGCACCGGTCCTCCAGGAGCTCGAGCTCCCGTGGGCCGGCGACGTCACGGTGAACGACGCCTTTCGTCCCCTCTCGAAGTTCTTCGACGAGGTGGTCCGGCCCGAGCAGCTCCCCTCGGCCCTCCTCGGGGCGATGCGCGTCCTCACCGACCCGGCCGAGACCGGCGCGGTGACGATCTCCTTGCCGCAGGACGTCCAGGCCGAGGCCCACGACTGGCCCGAGGCGCTCTTCGCCGAGCGCACGTGGCACGTCGCGCGGCCGCTCCCCGAGACGGCGCGTGTCGCGGAGGCGGCCGCCGTCATCCGGTCCGCGAAGCGGCCGATGGTGATCGCGGGTGGTGGGGTCCACTACTCCGGCGCGGAGGACGCCCTCCTCGCCTTCTGCGAGGCGACCGGCATCCCGGTCGGTGAGGCGCAGGCCGGCAAGGGCTCGCTGCCGCACGGCCACCCGCAGCAGATGGGGGCGGTCGGGTCCACGGGCACCACCGCCGCCAACGCCCTCGCCCGGGAGGCCGACGTCGTCATCGGGGTCGGGACCCGCTACAGCGACTTCACGACCGCCTCGCGCACGGCCTTCCAGGACGAGGGGGTCCGCTTCGTCAACGTCAACGTCGCCGCCTTCGACGCCGGCAAGCACAGCGGCCTCTCCGTCGTCGCCGACGCCCGGGAGGCGCTGGCCGCCCTCACCGAGGCGCTCGACGGCTGGTCGGTCCCCGCCTCCTACCGGCGCCGCCAGGCCAGGCTGTGGAAGGAGTGGGACGCGCAGGTGGAGGCGGCCTACGACCCTCCGCCG
>DASSQJ010000333.1:0-4211 GCA_035702545.1 Phycicoccus sp. | reverse complement strand
CTCGATTCCCATGCCAGTTCTGGGCGAGGATGTCCGTCATGTCACCGATCCAGCTCGTCCGGCGGGGCGTGTCGCGCCGCGTCGAGCTCCTCCCCATGACGCCGCTCGAGCAGCTGCGGGCCGGACGCCTGCCGCACCGCGTCGTCCAGCTCCTCCTCGGGCTCGTGCTCTTCGGCGTCACGATGGCCCTGCTCGTGCGCGCCGGCCTCGGGCTGGAGCCCTGGGGCGTCCTCACCTACGGCCTGATCCAGCACGTGCCGATGTCCTACGGCGAGATGGTCATCCTCACCTCCTTCGTCGTGCTCCTCCTGTGGATCCCGCTGCGGCAGTGGCCGGGGCTGGGCACCCTCCTCAACGCGGTCGTCATCGGCGTCGCCACCGACGTGACCCTCGGCATCGTGCCGCCGGTCGAGGGCCTGGGGTGGCGGGTCCTCGTCATGCTCGTCGGCGTCGTGGGCAACGGCGTCGCGGGGGCGCTCTACATCGGCAGCCAGCTCGGCCCGGGACCGCGCGACGGCCTGATGACCGGCCTCGCGCGTCGGACCGGCCGCTCGATCCGGCTGGTGCGCACCTCCCTCGAGGTCACCGTCGTCCTGCTCGGCTGGCTGCTCGGCGGCGTCGTCGGAATCGGGACGCTGGCCTACGCGCTGCTCATCGGCCCGGTCGTCCAGCTCTTCCTGCCGATCCTCACCGTGCGGGTCCGTCGACCCGTCGTGGACGGAGCGGACGCGGTCCGGCTTCCGGGCACGGACCGCGTCGGTCCGGCGGCGCTCAGAGGGCCTGCTGGAGGGTGACGAACCGGTACCCCCGGGCCCTCAGCCCGTCGATGATCGCCGGCAGCGCCGCTGCGTCCAGGGTCGTGCCGTCGTCCGGGTTGGCGCCGACGTGCATGAGGACGATCATCCCCGGGCGGGCGGCCGCGAGCACCCGGTCGCGGACCGACGCCACGGTCATCCCGCCGCTCGTGCCCTTCCACCCCAGGCTGTCGACGGTCCAGCGCACGGCGACGTAGCACTCGTCGTTGACGAGCCCGATGGTGCGGGCGTCCCGGGCACCGTACGGGAAGCGGAACCACGGCCCCGGTGCCCGGCCGGTGACGGCCCGGACGGCCGCGGCGCCGTCGCGGACCTCGTCGACGACCCTCGTCGACGGCAGGGTCGTGAGGTCGGGGTGGGTGTCGGAGTGGTCGCCCACGGGGTGGGCGGCGCTGATCGACCGCGCTGACGCCGGGTGGTCACGGACGAAGTCCCC
The DNA here is from genome assembly GCA_035702545.1 of Phycicoccus sp. Classification (GTDB taxonomy): domain Bacteria; phylum Actinomycetota; class Actinomycetes; order Actinomycetales; family Dermatophilaceae; genus DASSQJ01. Next base: position 2,960 of record DASSQJ010000333.1, on the reverse strand, counting down.
GGTGAGGAAGAACGTCGCTGCCGCCCGCTTCGCCGCCAGCGTCGCGAGGATGGACGCGACGCCGGTGCTGCTGGCCCCACCGTCGAAGGTGAGCACCGCGACCTTCGACGTCGTCGGCACGAGCGTGAGGTCCTGGCCGCGGTACTCCGCCGTCAGCTGGCAGGCGGTGGGGGCCGGGGGAGTGCTGGTCCTCGTGGGCGTCGGCGTGGGCGCGGCCGGCGTCGACGGGGGCCGGGTCGTGGGGGTCGGCGACGTCGGGCGCGTCGTGGTCGGTGGCACGGGGGTGGGCGTGGTCGGTGTGGTGGCGGAGGTTCCCGTCGGCGAGGCCGTGGCGGACGGCGAGGGGGTGGTGCCCCCGTCGGTGCCCGAGCCACAGGCCGCCACGCTCGCGACCACGGCCGCGATCGCGAACCACGTGCGGACCCGGTGGGACATCGGTGCCTCCACCCCCATGGTCACTCCGACGGCCGGTCCCGGATGCCTGGTGTGGCGCACCACGCAGGGGGACCGGGGCGGCTCAGCCGTCGACGACGAGGGCGAAGGGGAGCACCCCTGCCGCGCCCGCCAGGCGCAGTGCGCGCCCGGCAACGGTGAGGCTCCACCGCGAGGAGACGAGGTCGTCGACGAGGAGGACCGGCCCGTCGGCGGACGCCAGCGCCCGACCCAGCTCGGGACCGACGACGAGGCGCTCCCACACCCCCGCGAGGCGGTAGGCGCTGTTGCCGCCGACCCCGCCCGTGGGGCCGCCGTGGTCGAGGTCGAGGGCGCCGAGGAGCGGCAGGCGGCCGATCTCGGCGAGGCCGGCGCCGAGCGACCCGACGAGCAGGGGATGGGTGCGGGAGGGCATCGCGACGACGCCGACGGGGCGCTCGGCCCAGCCCCACTCCGCGAGGACGGGCACGCAGGCGCGGAGCAGCTCGGGGGAGGCCGGCGCGTCCTCGCGGAGCAGCTCACGCAGCCGCTGACCCCAGCCGAGGTCGGAGAGCCGGGCCAGCGCCCGGCCCGGGAGGAGAGCCTCCTCGGCCGGGATGCGTCCCTTCACGGGGACGCCGAGCCGCTCCATCCCCGTGGGCCACTGCACGCGCGGCTCGACGTCGACGCCGACCCGCGCCAGCCGTTCACGGGCCGCCCCGACGACCCGGTCGGGGACGTCGGTGGGGTACCACGGCCCGGCACAGCCGTCGCACCTGCCGCACGGCTCGGCGCTCGGGTCGTCGAGCGTCTCCTGGAGGAAGGCCATCCGGCATCCACCGGTGCGTTCGTACTCGACCATGAGCTGCTGCTCGTCACGCCGGGCGGCGGCGACGCGCTCGTACCGCTCGGCGTCGTAGGTCCACGGCACCCCGGTCGTGACCCAGCCTCCGGAGACCCGCTGCACGGCCCCGTCGACGTCGAGCACCTTGAGGAGCAGCTCGAGCCTGGTGCGCCGGACGTCGACCGCAGTCTCGAGCGCCGCCGTCGACAGCGGGCGGCCGGCCTCGGCGAGTGCCCGCAGCACCGCCTCGGCCTGGTCCTCGCGCGGCATCGACACGGAGGCGAAGTACTGCCAGATGTCGCGGTCCTCGGGCCCGGGCAGGAGGAGGACGTCGGCGCGCTCGGTGGCGCGGCCCGCGCGGCCCACCTGCTGGTAGTAGGCCACCGGCGAGCTCGGGGCGCCGAGGTGGACGACGAAGCCGAGGTCGGGCTTGTCGAAGCCCATGCCGAGTGCGGAGGTCGCGACGAGGGCCTTGACCTCGTTGCGGCGCAGCGCACCCTCGAGGCGCTCGCGGTCGGCGGGGTCGGTGCGGCCGGTGTAGGCGAAGACGGCGTGGCCGGCCTCGGCGAGGGCGGCGGCGACGTCCTCGGCGGCGGAGACGGTGAGCGTGTAGACGATGCCCGACCCCGGTAGGTCGCCGAGGTGCGTGACGAGCCACCCGAGGCGTTGCTCGGGGGACATCGAGCGCAGGACGCCCAGGCGCAGGGAGTCCCGGGCCAGCCCCCCGCGCACGGTGAGCACGTCGCGGCCGCCCACCCCGAGCTGCTCCTCGACGTCGTGGACGACCCGGGCGTTCGCCGTCGCCGTGGTCGCGAGCACCGGTGTGCCGGAAGGGAGCCCGGAGAGCAGGTCGCGGATGCGCCGGTAGTCGGGGCGGAAGTCGTGGCCCCAGTCGCTCACGCAGTGCGCCTCGTCGACGACGAGCAGGCCGCAGCGCCGGGCCAGGTCGGGCAGCTGCTCCTCGCGGAAGCGGGGGTTGTTGAGCCGCTCGGGGCTGACGAGGAGGACGTCGACGACGTCCTCGGCGATTGCCCCGCGGACGTCGTCCCAGTCCTGGGCGTTCGCCGAGTTCATCGTGACGGCACGGATGCCGGCCCGCTCGGCGGCCGCGATCTGGTCGCGCATCAGCGCGAGGAGCGGGCTGATGATGATCGTCGGACCCGCCCCCTCGGCGCGGCGCAGCGCCGTGGCGACGAAGTAGACGGCCGACTTCCCCCAGCCGGTGCGCTGGACGACGAGCACCCGGGAGTGGTCGGCGACGAGCGCGGAGACCGCCTCGAGCTGGCCGTCCCGGAAGTCTGCGTCGTCACGCCCGACGAGCCGGCGCAGCGCCTCGCGGGCCGCCACACCGAGCCCGGGCCCCGGGGCGGCGGCGGGTCCGGTGGCGGGCGGTGGGTCAGGGGCGCTCGCGGCATCCGTCGGGTTCGTCATGGTCCTTCCACCGTAGGTGGGGGCACCGACGGGCGGGGACGGCCGTCCACAGGCACTCCCGGCGGGCTCGCCCGACCGTCGGGCCGCCCCGACCGGGTCAGGAGAAGAGCGCGGAGAGGTCGAGCGAGCGCACGTGGCGCTCGGAGGCGAGGGAGACGTAGGTGCGGGCGAGCACGTCCTTGCCGTGGCCGAGGACCGTGCCGACGAGCCCGGTCGCCTCGGCGAGGTCCGCGGGCGGGGTCCCCGCGACGACCCGGCGCCAGATCGCCTGCTC
>DASSQJ010000332.1:0-3695 GCA_035702545.1 Phycicoccus sp. | reverse complement strand
CTTGACGAGCCACGAGCGCGGGTTGAGGTCGCCGACCTGGTCCCCGATCGGGGGGCGCGGCGGGACGAGGGCGTGGTGCACCGAGTCGGCCCAGCCGGTCAGCACCGCCCGACGCGGCTCGAAGAGGGAGCGCAGGTGGCGGCGGCGGACGACCCGGGCGTGCCGCGTGCGCCACCGGGCGCGCAGCCCGCGGACCGGCTCGATCGAGGTCACCGCGGAGAGCTCGGCCCACGCCGAGCGCGGGCGCTTGAGGAGTAGGAGGCCGAGGGCGGCGAGCACCGAGGTGACGACGATCCACGCGGCGAGGAACGGGGTGGACCACCACGGCGCGCGCGCGAGCGCCACCCGGCGGGCGGCCCGGCGACGGGGCGCGGTCGCGGCGGTGGCGACGGCGACGCCCGGCTCGGTGCGCATCCGGGCCCCCGGGACGACGACGACCCGGCGGCCGGCGGCCTGGGCCCGCCAGCCGAGGTCGAGGTCGGCGCCGACGTCGCCGAAGGAGGACTCCCAGCCGCCGAGGCCGAGGAGGAGGTCGCGCTCGACGAGGGTCCCGGCGAAGGGGACGGCGAGCGCGTCGGTCATCCGGTCGTACTGGCCCTGGTCGGGCTCGCCGGGCACCGGTCTCGGGAGGAGGCGGCCGCCGCGGGTGGCGCGGATGGCGAGGGCGCGCAGCCGGTTCGGGGACGCGGCGTCGAGGTGCTTGGGGCCGAGCAGGCCGGCCGAGGGCGAGCGGCGCCAGGCGTCGACGAGGGCGCCGAGGGTGCGCTGCTCCGGCGTGGAGCCGACGGGGACGAACCAGAGCAGGGCGGGCGCCTCGCCGAGCGGGGGGTGCGCCGCGACGGCGGCGTGGACGGCGCGTCGCACCGGGATCCGGGGGCTGGCCTCGACGACGGTGACGGGGACCGGGCTGTGTTCGGCGACGGTGGCGACGACGTCGGCGAGGGTGACCGGGGCGACGGGAGCCGGGCCGGGCGCCTCGTCGGGGGCGGCGTCGTCATCCGCGGCGGCGTCGTCGTCCGTGTCATCGGTGCCGTCGGCATCGGGCGGGTCGTCCGCGTCGCGAGCGGAGGGGCCAGCGGCGGGTCGGGCCTCGCCCGCCGGGCCGGGCGGGAGGGCGGCGCCGCGGGTGCGGTCGACGACGAGGACCTCGTCCGGGAGCAGGGTCTGGGTGAGCAGCGCCCGCAGCGCCTCGCCGGCGCCCACGGGGTCGAGCCGGCTCACGAGGACCGCGGTGACGACCGGCGGCACCGCTCCGGTCGAGGCGACCGGGGCAGTGGCGGCGGGGCGTGCGGGAGCCAGCGTCATGCGGGAGCGGGGCAGCGTGCCGGCGTCAGACGGCGCGCTTCTTCAGCTTGCGCCGCTCGCGCTCGGAGAGCCCACCCCAGATGCCGAACCGCTCGTCGTTCGCCAGGGCGTACTCGAGGCACTCGGCACGGACCTCGCACCCCACGCAGACCTTCTTCGCCTCGCGGGTGGAGCCGCCCTTCTCGGGGAAGAACGCCTCGGGGTCGGTCTGGGCGCACAGCGAGCGCTCCTGCCACGACAGGGCACCCTCCTCCGCGTCCGCGCCGTCGAGCATCCCGTCGACCAGATAGAGCTCCTGCATCGTTCCCTCCTCGACCCTCGACCCGTGTGCTCCGGCCGGGTGGCTCCGGAGTACATGGGTGGAATTACACGCGTGTCATGCGCTCCGCGTCAAGCCGCTTGGTGTTATTGGGGAAACTTTCCGGGAATCCCGGGCGTGTCGGGTGGCGCGCGCCGGGTCCGGGCTCCCCGGCCCCCGCCCCCGGGTGTGGCGCCGCGGGCTGCCAGACTCGCGCCATGCACATCACGGCACTGGCCGGTGGCGTCGGCGGGGCTCGGTTCGTCCGCGGCCTGCGCCACCACCTCGACATGACCCCGGGGCTCGAGGACGCCACCGTCACCGTCGTCGCGAACACCGGCGACGACATCACCCTGTACGGGCTGCGGGTGTGCCCCGACGTCGACACCCTCCTCTACACGCTCGGCGGCGGCGTCCACGAGGGCCAGGGGTGGGGTCGGGCCGACGAGTCGCACCGCATCCAGGCCGAGCTCGCCGCGTACGGCGCCCAGCCGCAGTGGTTCTCGCTCGGCGACCTCGACGTCGCGACGCACGTCGTGCGCTCGCAGTGGCTCGGCCAGGGCCTCTCGCTCTCCGAGGTGACCGCCCGGCTCGCCGAGCGCTGGGGGCTGCCGGGGCGGGGCATCCGGCTGCTCCCGATGACCGACGTTCCCGTCGAGACCCACGTCGTCGTCGACGACGGCGAGGGCGGCGAGCGCGCGATCCACTTCCAGGAGTGGTGGGTCCGCCACCAGGCCGCGGTGCCGGCCCGCCGGTTCGTCGTCGCCGGGCTCGACCGGGCGAGCGCCGCACCGGGCGTCCTCGACGCCATCCGGCAGGCCGACGTCGTCCTCCTGCCGCCGAGCAACCCGGTCGTCTCGATCGGGATCGTCCTCGGGGTGCCGGGGGTCCGCGACGCGCTGCGGGGAACGACGGCGCCGGTCGTCGGGGTCTCCCCGCTCATCTCCGGACGCCCCGTGCGTGGCCACGCGGATGCCTGCCTGCGCGCCATCGGGCTCGAGCCGACGGCCGAGGCGGTTGCCGGGCTCTACGAGGACTTCCTCGGGGGCTGGCTCGTCGACCCCGCGGATGCCAGGACGACCCTCCCCCGCGCCCGCGTCGAGGTGTACGACGGGCCGCTCCTCATGTCGGACGTCGAGGCCGCAGGCCGGATGGCAGCCGCGGCCCTCGCGCTCGCCGAGGCCGTCCGCCGATGACGGAGCTGCCCCGGTCGGGACCCGGCGGCGTGCTCGTCGTCCCGCTGCGCGGGCTGCCCGAGGTCGGGGCCGGCGCGGACCTCGCTCGGTTCCTCCTCGACGGGCTCGCCGCCGCGGACGTCGTCCTCGCCGACGGGGACTGCCTCGTCGTGTCGAGCAAGGTCGTCTCGAAGGCGCTCGGGCTGACGTGGGACGGCCCCCGCGAGGAGGCCGTGGATGCCGCCACGCGCCGCGTCGTCGCCGAGCGACGTACCCCCGGCGGGCTCACCCGGGTCGTCGAGGCCGCGGCGGGGCCGGTCATGGCCGCCGCCGGTGTGGACGCCTCGAACACCGGCCCCTCCGGCGCCGTGCTGCTCCTCCCCGAGAACCCCGACGCGGAGGCGGCGTCGTTGCGCGATGCGCTGCTCGCCGCATCCGGGCTGGGTCCGTCGGCCGCGCTCGGCGTGGTGCTCTCCGACACCGCGGGGCGGCCGTGGCGGGCCGGGCTCACCGACTTCGCGCTCGGTGTCGCCGGGCTCGACGCGCTCGACGACCTGCGCGGCGGCACCGACCACGACGGCCGGCCCCTCGCGGTGACGGCCCGGGCGGTCGCCGACGAGGTCGCGGCGGCGGCCGACCTCGTCAAGGGCAAGGCGGACGGCGTCCCGGCAGCGCTGGTCCGCGGGCTGCCGTCCGGATGGTTCACCGGCGGGGCCGAGGGAGCGCGCGGCCTGGTGCGCACCGGCCCGGGCGACTGGTTCGCCCTCGGTCACGTCGAGGCGGTCCGGGCGGCGCTCGGCGCACCTCCGGGGAGCGTCGAGGCGGCGGAGGTGGGCATCACGGCAACCGTTCCCGAGCCGCTCGCCGACCGGGTCGGCCGGGTCGTCGCCCTCGCCCTCCTCGACGTGCCGGACGGC
>DASSQJ010000331.1:0-12622 GCA_035702545.1 Phycicoccus sp. | reverse complement strand
ACCGAGGGCATGCGCTTCGACAAGGGCTACATCAGCCACTACTTCGTCACCGACGCCGAGCGCATGGAGGCCGTGCTCGAGGACCCGTACGTCCTCGTCGCCAACTCCAAGATCGGCTCGATCAAGGACCTGCTGCCCCTCCTCGAGAAGGTCATGCAGTCCGGCAAGCCGCTGCTCATCATCGCGGAGGACGTCGAGGGCGAGGCCCTGTCGACGCTCGTCGTCAACAAGATCCGCGGCACGTTCAAGTCGATCGCCGTCAAGGCCCCCGGCTTCGGCGACCGTCGCAAGGCCATGCTCGGCGACATCGCGATCCTCACCGGCGGCCAGGTCATCTCCGAGGAGGTCGGCCTCAAGCTCGACACCGCGGACCTCGACCTGCTCGGCAAGGCCCGCAAGGTCGTCGTCACCAAGGACGAGACGACGATCGTCGAGGGCGCCGGCGACCCGGACCAGATCCAGGGCCGCGTCAACCAGATCCGCGCCGAGATCGAGAAGTCGGACTCCGACTACGACCGCGAGAAGCTCCAGGAGCGCCTCGCCAAGCTCGCCGGCGGCGTCGCCGTCATCAAGGCGGGTGCGGCGACCGAGGTCGAGCTCAAGGAGCGCAAGCACCGCATCGAGGACGCCGTCCGCAACGCCAAGGCGGCCGTCGAGGAGGGCATCGTCGCCGGTGGTGGCGTCGCCCTCATCCAGGCCGGTGCCAAGGCGTTCGCCAACCTCGCCCTCGAGGGTGACGAGGCGACCGGCGCGAACATCGTCAAGGTCGCCATCGAGGCGCCGCTCAAGCAGATCGCGGTCAACGCCGGTCTCGAGGGCGGCGTCGTCGCGGAGAAGGTCTCGAACCTCGAGCCGGGCTGGGGCCTGAACGCCGCCACCGGCGTCTACGAGGACCTCGTCGCCGCGGGCGTCATCGACCCGGCGAAGGTGACCCGCTCGGCGCTGCAGAACGCCGCGTCGATCGCCGCGCTGTTCCTCACCACCGAGGCCGTCATCGCCGACAAGCCCGAGAAGGCCGCCCCGGCCATGCCGGGTGGCGACGACATGGGGGGCATGGGCTTCTGAGGCCCTGACCCCTCCGGTCCGCACGACGGGCGCTCCTCCTCCGGGAGGGGCGCCCGTCGCGCATCCCCGGGTCCGAACTCGCGCGGTCGGCCCACAGCCGGTGTCCAGCCCGGCGCGGCACGATGGGGCGATGACCCGGCTCGGCCCCGACCCCAGCGAACCGCTCGTCCTCGGTCCGATGCTCCGGTACGTCGACGAGACGTCGGCGACGGTCTGGGTCCGGACCCGGGACGCGGTGCGCGTGACGGTGACGAGGGCGGGTCGCCGCTGGTCCGCGCCGACCTTCGCCTTCCACGGCGACCACTTCGCGCTCGTCGTCTGCGACGGCCTCGAGCCCGGCTCGGACGACGCGTACGAGGTCGCGCTCGACGGCGAGCGGGTCTGGCCCCGCCCCGGGTCGCCGCCGAGCCGCATCCGCACCCTCGACCCCGGGCGGCTGCCCCGCTTCGCCTTCGGGTCGTGCCGCACGACGGCGACGCACGACGCCGCCGGGAACCGGGAGCACGGGGTCGACGCGCTCCGGTCGTTCGCCCTCGCGCTGCGCGAGGGCGAGCTCGAGTGGCCCGACCTGCTCCTGTTCCTCGGCGACCAGGTCTACGCCGACACCACCCCGCATCCCGAGCTCGAGGAGTTCATGCGGTCGCGCCGCGACGTGTCCCTGCCGCCGCACGAGGAGATCAAGGACTACCCCGAGTACGCCGAGCTGTACCGGCTGGCGTGGGTCGACGACGTCATCCGCTGGGTCCTCTCCACGCTCCCCACCGCGATGATCTTCGATGACCACGACATCCGCGACGACTGGAACACCTCGTGGTCGTGGCGCCGCGACATCCGGGCGACGACGTGGTGGCAGGAGCGCGTCGTCAGCGGGCTCGCCGCGTACTGGTTACACCAGCACCTCGGCAACCTCTCGCCGGCCGACCTCGCCGAGGAGGAGCTGTGGCGCGTCGTGGCGGCACACGCGGCGTCCGGCGCGGAGGACGAGCTCGACGTCACCGCGGCCCTCGAACGGCTCGCCGCGCGTGCCGACGCCGAGCCGGAGTCCTACCGCTGGAGCTTCACCCGGGAGCTCGGCGACTGCCTGCTCGTCGTCGTCGACTCCCGGGCGGCCCGCGACCTGCAGCCGGACGGCCGGTCGATGCTCGACGCCACGGAGATGCGCTGGCTGGACGACACCCTGCGCGGCGGCCACCGTCACGTCTTCGTCGGCACGTCCCTGCCCTTCCTCCTCCCGCCCGGGCTGCACGACCTCGAGGCCATCGACGAGTCGCTGGCGCAGGGGGCGTGGGGGCCGCGCGTCGCCGGGCCCGCGGAGCGCGTCCGCCGCGCCATCGACCTCGAGCACTGGGCGGCCTTCGCCGACGGCTTCGACGAGGTCTCCGACATGGTCATGGAGCTGGCCCGCGGCCGTCGCGGCGACCCGCCCGGCACCATCACCTTCCTTTCCGGTGACGTCCACAACTCCTACCTCGCCGAGGTCACCGACCCCGGAGGGCACGGGGCGCGGTCCCGGATCGTCCAGGCGGTCTGCTCGCCGGTCCGCAACCCCATGCCGCGGGGGGTGCGCGTGATGATGTCGCTCTTCGCCCGTTCGCTGGTGCGCCCGATGCGCTTCCTCGCGGGCCACTCCCGGCGAGTCCCAGACCCGCGGTACCCGTGGACGGTCACCGAGGGTCCGTGGTTCGACAACAACCTCGCCGTGTGCCGGGTCGAGGAGGAGGCCCTCGACCTCGCGTGGTTCACCGGCGACGGGGCGGAGGGGGCCGGCCGGGCCGACGGGGCCGACGGGGCCGGTCGGGCCGACGGTTCGCACGTCGTCAAGGTCTACGGCGTCCGGCTCGAGGTGCCCCCGGATGCCGGGGCGCACTCAGGGTTCGACAGGGGTGGACCCCGGGAGCGGAACCCGCACGCGCTCGCCTAGCGTTGACCGTGCGGCGCCGCGCCGCGCCCCCGCCTCGCTCTCCCGAGCCCACCCACCCCGAGGACTGCGCATGACCGTCGCCGAGCCCACCGACGAGCGCGTCCCGGCCCGCACCGCGGCCGCCCGGGTCGAGGACCTCACCAAGGTCTACGGGTCCGGGGACACCCGCGTCGTCGCCCTCGACGCCGTGACCCTCGACCTCCACGCCGGCGAGTTCACCGCGATCATGGGCAAGTCCGGCTCCGGCAAGTCCACCCTGATGCACTGTGCCGCCGGCCTCGACGACGCCACCTCCGGTCACGTCTACCTCGGGGAGGTCGACCTCACGACCCTCAAGGAGCGGGCCCTCACCGAGTTGCGGCGCGACCGGATCGGCTTCGTCTTCCAGGCCTTCAACCTCGTCCCCACGCTCACCGCGCAGGAGAACATCCTGCTGCCGCTCGCCATCGCCGGGCGCACCCCGGACCTCGCCTGGTTCGACGAGGTCATCGACACGGTCGGCCTGCGCGACCGGCTCGGGCACCGTCCCGGCGAGCTCTCCGGCGGCCAGCAGCAGCGGGTGGCGTGCGCCCGCGCCCTCGTCAGCCGACCCGACGTCGTCTTCGCCGACGAGCCGACGGGCAACCTCGACAGCACGTCGGGCGCCGAGGTGCTCGGGTTCCTCCGCGCGGCCGTCGACACCCACGGCCAGACCGTCGTCATGGTGACGCACGACCCCGGCGCGGCGAGCTGGACCGACCGGGTCGTCTTCCTCGCCGACGGCAGCGTCGTCGACGAGCTGCGGGAGCCGACCCCGGAGCGGGTCCTCGAGCGGATGGCCTCGCTCGACCGGCCGCGGGAGGCCTGACCCGTGCTCCGGGCGACGTGGCGGGGGATCCTCGCCCACAAGGTCCGCCTGCTCCTCAGCGGCGTGGCCGTCGTCCTCGGCGTGGCGTTCGTCGCCGGGTCGTACGTCTTCACCGACACCCTCGACCGGGCCTTCACCGGCCTGACGAGCGGAGCGGTGGGCGACGTCATCGTCCGACCCGCCGGCACCGGGGGCGGGGGCGGCTTCGGCGGCCAGGGGACGCGCACAGTGCCCGACTCGCTCGTCCCGAAGCTCGCCGCCGTGCCCGGCGCTGCCCGGGCGGACGGCCGGATCACCTCCTTCGGCACCTTCGTCGTCGACAAGAACGGCAAGCTCCTCGGCGGTGGGGGCCCGCCGGGGATCGCCATCAGCCACAGCGACGGGCCCGCCGCGAACGGCACGCAGACGGCGACCCTGAAGACCGGGCACTGGCCGACCGCGCCCGGCCAGGTCGTCCTCGACACCTCGACCGCCGCCGACTCCGGCTACCTCCTCGGCGACACCGTGCCGCTCGTGACGTCGAGCCCGCAACCCCGGGTGGAGACGACCCTCGTCGGGACCGCCGAGTTCGCCGGCACCTCGCTCGTCGGGGCGACGGTCGTCGTCCTCGACGCCCGCCAGGCGCAGCAGCTGTTCCTCGAGGGCAAGGACGCGTGGTCCCAGGTCTGGGTCACCGCCGCACCAGGGACCAGCCAGGAGGCGCTCAAGGCCGCGGTCGACAAGGTGCTGCCGCCGGGCTTGGAGTCGGCGACGGGGGACGCGACGGCCGCGCGGGCGGCGAGCCGCATCGACCAGGCGCTCTCCTTCGTCACGACCTTCCTCCTCGTCTTCGCCGGCGTGGCCCTCACGGTGGGGTCCTTCCTCATCGTCAACACGTTCTCGATCCTCGTCGCGCAGCGCAGCCGCGAGCTGGCGCTGCTGCGCGCCATCGGGGCGAGCCGGCGGCAGGTCGCCCGCAGCGTCCTCCTCGAGGCGGGGGCGGTGGGGCTCGTCGGCTCCGCCCTCGGGGTGGGCCTCGGGGTGCTGCTGGCCGTCGGCATCAAGGCGGTGTTCGGGCGCATCGGGCTCGACCTCAGCGCCAGCGAGCTCGTGCTGCGGCCCCGGACCGTCGTCGTCGCGCTCCTCGTCGGCGTGGTCGTCACCGTCACCGCCGCGTACCTCCCGGCCCGGCGCGCCGGCCGGGTCCCGCCCGTCGCCGCGATGCGCGACGACGCGCAGCTCGCCGAGGGTGGGATGCACTGGCGGCTCCTCGTCGGCGGTGCCCTGGTCGCGGTCGGGGCGGCCGCGATGGGCGCGGGCCTCGCCGGGTGGGGCAGCGAGCCGACGTACGTCCTCGGCGCCGGGATCTTCGGGGTCCTCGTCGGGACGGCGCTCGTCAGCCCGATCGCCGGCCGGCCGGTGCTCTCCGGGCTCGGGCTCGCCTACCGCCGCGGCTTCGGGGCGGTCGGGCGGATGGCCGAGCAGAACGCCCGCCGCAACCCGCGGCGCACCGGGGCGACGGCGTCGGCGCTGATGATCGGGGTCTCGCTCGTCACCATGATGTCGGTCCTCGGCGCGTCCGCGAAGGCGAGCATCGACAAGGCGCTCGCCCAGGACGTCGTGGCCGACTACGTCATCTCCAACGTCGTCGGGCAGGGCTTCTCGGCGGCGATCGCGGACCAGGTGCAGCGCGTTCCCGGGGTCGGTGACGTCGTCCGGGTCCGTGGCGCGCGGGTGGAGGTGGGCGCGGACCGGGAGTTCGCCAACGGCATCGACCCCGCCGGGGTCCAGCGGGTCGCCCGACCGGTCGTCACGGCCGGGTCGCTGGCCGACCTGGGCGCCGACGGCGTCGCCGTGTCGACGGGGTACGCCGACGCCCATGGCCTCAAGGTCGGGTCGCCGGTGACCCTCGGCTTCGCGGGGGAGGAGGTGCCCGGCCGCGTCGTCGCGGTGTACACCACCGATGCGGTCCTCCAGGCCGACATCACGATGTCGCTCGACGGCTTCGACGCCCTGGGGGTGCCGCCGACCGACCGGGCCGTGTTCGTCACCGCGGCACCGGGTGCCGACCGGGCCGCCCTGCGCCAGGGGCTCGAGGGGACCGTCCGCGACCTCCCGACGGTGAGCGTCAAGGACCAGGCCGAGTTCGCCGCCGAGCAACGCCGCCCGATCGACCAGCTCCTCTTCATCGTCTACGCGCTGCTCGGCCTCGCCGTCGTCATCGCCGTCCTCGGCATCGTCAACACCCTCGCCCTCTCGGTCATCGAGCGGGTCCGGGAGATCGGCCTGCTCCGTGCCGTCGGGCTGAGCCGGCGCCAGCTGCGGACCATGCTGCGCCTGGAGTCGATCGCCATCGCCGTCCTCGGGGCGGTCCTCGGCATCGTCCTCGGCCTCGTCTTCGCCGTCGCGCTCCAACGCTCGCTCGTCGACGAGGGCATCGACGTCCTGGCGGTCCCGTGGGCCCAGCTCGTGCTCTTCGTCGCGGTCGCGGCCGTCGTCGGGGTGCTCGCCGCGCTCTGGCCGGGCCGCCGCGCCGCGCGCCTCGACGTGCTGCGGGCCATCGCCACCGAGTGACCGCCCGGCCGGGGGCTCAGGTGAACATCCGGACCGCCTGGGCCTCGGTCTCGGCGTACTGCGCCCCGGCCGCCGCGAGCACGTGGCCGATGGAGTCCAGCGACTCCCGCACCTGCTGCTGCGTGGCGCGCCACTGGGCGACGACGCCCTGGAACTGGGCCGAGGCCGACCCGGTCCACGCGTCCTGGAGCCCGGTGAGCCGGGCGAGCATCTGGGCCACCTCGCCCTCGATCTGCCCCGAGATGCGTGCGACGTCGCCCGCCGCCGCGGTGATGCGCTCGGTGTCGACCTGGAACTGTGCCGCCACGGGATCCCCCTCCCTCTCGGGCCGCCCCGGCCGGGCGACCGCTGGACCCGACGCTACGGCGAGCCGCCGACGGGGCCGCGCGGTTGTCCACAGGTGCCGGCGGGCGCACCTACGATCGGGCCCGTGGCCATCCTCATCGACCCGCCCCGACCGGAGGCCCACGGGCGGCGCTGGTCGCACCTGGTGAGCGACACGAGCCTCGAGGAGCTGCACGCCTTCGCCCGGGCCGTCGGCATCCCGGCCCGCGGCTTCGAGGGCGACCACTACGACGTGCCCGAGGAGCGCTACGACGCGGTCGTCGCGGCCGGCGCCCGTCCGGTCCCGGCCCGCGACCTCCTGCGCGCCCTCGTCGCGAGCGGGCTGCGGATGCAGAAGCGCCGCGGCGACCGGGGGATCGCGCGGGTCACCGGCATCCGGTTCGCCGACGGGACGACGGCTGACGTCGACCTCATCCGCTCCTCCCGCGAGGCCGACCCGCGGCGGGTCTTCGCGGCGATGGCCTTCGTCCGTGACGCCGCGGGCGACTTCGCCGTCGTCCACTCGGTGCGCCGGGCCGAGTGGGGTTCCCCGGGTGGATGGCGGGAGCCGGGGGAGGGGGTCCGCGAGAACGCGGTCCGCGAGGTGTGGGAGGAGACCGGCCTCGTCGTCCCGGCGGACCACCTCGTCCCCGTGGGGTACGAGCGGTTCCACAACCGGTCCTCCGGCGGGCTCTGGCGCGACGGGCTCGACCTCCTCCAGGCCTTCGAGGTCCGGGTCCCCGGTCGGCGCCCCCCGCTGGCCGCAGACCTCGACGACACGTCCGACCGTCGCTGGGTGGCCTGGCCCGAGTTCGCCGAGCTCTGCTCCGGCCTGTTCTGGTGGCCGCTCGCGGAGGCGACGCTCACCCCGCCAGCCGGCTGAGCTCGCGGACGAGGTTCTCCCGCGCGGCGGGCTCCCACCGCGTGCGGGCGTGCGGGGTGCGGTACACGTGCGGCCGGGCGAGCAGCGGGCGCAGCACCCCAGTGCGCCGCGCCGCGTACTCGGCGGCCGGGACGTGGGAGTACTCGGCGCGGACCTGCCGGCAGTACTCGTCGAAGCGCCCGACGGGCGCGGAGAGGACCCAGAGGTCGGCGTCGTGGAGCACGACCCGGGCGGCGTCCCGGACCCGCGGCCCGAGGTCGTGGGCGGCGGTGTCGAGGACGAGCGTCGCCACCCGGTCGACGAGCTCGGGCGCGGCCCCCAGCCGGGCCAGGGCGTCGGTGGCCACCTCGGCGCTGCGCCGCTCGTTGCCCTCCGGGTCGGCGACGACGTAGACCGCGTCGTGGAACCACGCCGCGAGCAGGGCGGCCCCGCGGCTCCGGGCCCCGACGCCCTCGGCGCGGCACAGCGCGTCGACGGCTGAGAGCACCTCGGTGAGGTGGGTCTCGCCGTGGTAGTGCCGGTGCGGCTCGCGCCAGCGATGGGCCAGGTCGGCTCCCACCTCGTGGACGGTGGCGGTGTCGGCGTCGGGCAGGACGCCCCGGCAGTCCGCGGACCACCGTGCCCTCACCGCATCCACCCGGCCCACTGTGGCAGACGGGTCCGCGCGCGTCACGTGCTCGCGCGGCCCCGTTCGAGCGCTCGCGCGTAGCGGCTGCCGGTGGCGAGGAGGAGCAGGCCGGTGGCGATGAACGCGACCGACCGCACGAGCCCGCTCAGGGCCGCGAGGTCGAAGAGGAACAGCTTGGCGACGGCGAGGCCACTGAGCAGCAGCCCGCTGCGGAGGGAGAGGTCGGCGAGGCGGCCGCCGCGCAGCGACCGGAGGAGCAGCCACCCGGCTGCGAGCATCCACGTCACCGTGGCGACCGCCTGCCCGACGAGGAAGCCCGTCGCGGGGTCGCCGGCTCGCTCACCGAGGAGGACGCCGAGCGCGACCAGGGCCGTGGCCGAGGCGCCGAGCCCGACGACCCAGGCGGCGACGACGGCGCCGAGGCGCACCTCGCGGCCGACACCCCGGACGAGGGCGGTCGCCCAGACGCCGAGGACCACGAGCGCACCGGCGAGAACGCTGTCGAGGAGGGCGGTGCCCATGTCGTGCCGAAGGGCGAGGGTCGGGTCGACGACGGCGAACGGGTGCTGGAGCCACCCGAGCAGCGCCAGCGCGGCGGTACCCGCGCCGAGCGCCAACGTGAGCCGGGAACGGCCGACGCCCGCCGCCGTGAGGTGGCCGGCCGCGAGGAGGAGCAGCCCGGTCGTCACGTGGCCCGCGGGGGCTCCTGCCACGACGGCGAGGACCGCCGACACGGTCCCGCCCGTCGCGGTGGCGACGACGAGGTGCCCCGCGACCGGCCCGAACGGGGCGCGCCCGAGGGCCGACGCCGCGAGGAGGAGCACCGCGGCGGTCAGCGCGTGGAGGGCCGGCCGGACGGGGTCGGGCTGGACGCCGGTGACGACGAGCAGCGCGACGCAGGCCGCGCTGAGCGAGAGGGTCGCCGTGACGTCGGTCGGGTCCCGCCGCACCGAGAGGGCGGCGGTCGCCAGGGTCACGAGGAGCACGACGACTGCGACGGCGAGCAGGCCGACCTGCTCGTCGCCCGACGCCACGGCACCGGCGACGAGGGAGAGCGCCACCGGCACGGACCGCACGACGGTGAGCACGGGACGGGTCCGCTGTCCGCCGGCCCACCAGCCGGCGAGGGCGAGCACGCCGAGGAACCCCGACAGCACCCAGCCGACCCCGCCGGCGACGACGGGGGAGAAGCCGGCCGCGCCGGCGACCATGAGGACCGCCAGCTGCTCGCTGTCCCAGCGCCGGGCGAGCCACAGCCCGGCGAGCGCCACCGCTCCGGAGAGCGCGAGCCCGGCACCGGCGGGGAGCCAGCCGTACCAGGCCGTCATCGCGACGACGTCGAGGTAGGCGGCCGCCCCCCCGGTGGCGACGAGCGCCACGGGCGCCGCTCCGACCTGCCCGCCGCGCGAGCGTTCGAGGGAGCCGCCACGCGCACCGAGGCCGGCGAGCACGGCCGCGAGGACGCCTCCGGCGCCGACCCGGGCGACGGGCCCGAACCATCCGTGGCGGGCGGCGATGACGAGGAGCATCGCGACGCCGGCGAGGGTCACGACGGCCCCGGCGACGGCGAGGACCCGGGTGACCGCGCCTTCCCGCCGGTACCAGGGGACCGGCGCCGATGCGGGAGCGATCGGCACCGCCGGCCCGGCGGGGGCGGCGATGGCCGTCGTCGGACCGACGGCTGGGGGAGCCGCGACGGGCGGGGGAGCTGTGGCGGCGCGCGGCCGCGGCGGAGGCTCCGTCACGCGCGCCGGCGCGGGGGGAGCGGCCGGGGCGGCGAGGTCGGCCCGGAGCCGGGCCAGGCCGTTGCCGACGGAGTAGAGGCGCTGCATCGCGTCGGCGAACTCGTGCTCGAGACGCCGGACGTCGTCCTGGGTGACCATGCCGACCAGCATCCGGGGAGACGGAGACGGGGCGCCTGAGCACACCTACTCAGGTGTGCCCGGGCGCCCCGCTGGTTCCCCTGGCGGGTCGGTGGTCAGCCGTTCTGGCTGCGCGCGGTGAGGGTCGCGTCGACCTCGATGGACTTGCCGTCGCGGATGAGGGTCAGCTTGACCGTGTTGCCGACGGTCTGCTCGCGGATGTAGCCGACGAGGGAGAGCGCGGAGTCGACCGGCTCGCCGTTGACGGCGGTGATGACGTCGCCCACCTTGAGGCCGGCCTTGGCCGCCGGGGTGCCGTCGCCGACCGAGGTGATCTGGGCGCCGGTCCGGGTGGCCGAGCCGTCGGAGGCGGAGCCGTCCTCGGGGGTGACGCCGAGGTAGGCGTGCTGCGCGGTCCCGTTGTCGATGAGCTGCTGGGCGATCGCCTTGGCCTCGTTGACCGGGATGGCGAACCCGATGCCGATGTTGCCCGACTGGCCCGAGGACGAGCCGAGCGAGGCGATCGAGGAGTTGATGCCGATGAGTTGTCCGCTGCCGTTGACGAGCGCCCCGCCGCTGTTGCCGGGGTTGATCGCCGCGGAGGTCTGGATGGCGTTGGTGACCACCGGGTCGGACTGCCCCTGGCCGAACTGCGAGCCGCCGCCCTCGGCCTGGGTCGTCACCGGCCGGTTGAGCGCGCTGACGATGCCGGTGGTGACGGTGCCCGCCAGGCCGAGCGGGTTGCCGACGGCCATCACCGGGTCGCCGACCTTGATGGCGTCCGAGTCGCCGAGGGCGATCGGCTGGAGGTCGCTCGGGGCGTTCTTCACGGTGACGACGGCGAGGTCGGTCGACGGGTCGGTTCCCCGGATCTCCGCGGCGTAGGTCCGCCCGTCGGAGAGGGTGACGCTGAGCTTCTGCGCCCCCGCGACGACGTGGTTGTTCGTGAGGACGTGCCCGCTCTTGTCGATGACGACGCCGGAGCCCTGCGCCTCACCCTGGGCGAGCTGCGCCGTGATCGCGACGACACTCGGCGAGACCGCGGTCGCGGTGGCCGCCCAGTTCGGGTTGGTCGCGTCGGCCTGGGTCACCGGGCCCTGGTCGGTACCGCGGCCCAGCTGTGTGGACGAGGACGCAGCGGAGGGGGTCTGCGTGTCGTCCCACAGCCGGGCCGCGGCGATGGTGCCGCCCGAGGACAGGAGGGCGGCGAGAACCGCGACGGCAGTGATCTCTGCCGTGCGGCGACGTCCGGAACGCGGGGAGGGAGAGCCACTTCCGGACGGCCCCGTCGGCCCGAACGGCCCCGAGGGGGGCGCCGGCGTCGACGAGGTGCTGGGGATGGGAGCCGTGTGAGCGTAGGCGCCCTCGGGCCGCGGAGGCGCCTGGGTGCCGCCGTGGGGGGTGTACCACTGGGGGGTGGGGTGCTGGTCGCTCATGTCCGCTCGTGCTCCTTCGGTGTCTGACTGACGTCAGTCAACCGGCCCGAGGTGAGCGCCCCCTGATCACCCGCTGGATGTTTGCTGTGGAAGTCGGACGACGAACGTCGCGCCGCCGCCGGCGGTCTCGGCGACCCCCACGCGACCGTGGTGGGCCTCGACGATCGCCGCGACGATGGCCAGGCCGAGCCCGCTGCCGCCGCTGCCGCGACCCCGCGAAGGGTCGGCCCGGTAGAACCGCTCGAACACCTTGACCGAGATGTCCTCCGGGACCCCCGGTCCGTGGTCGCGCACCTCGAGGGCGGCGCCCTCGGCATCCGTTCCGACGGCGACCTCGACGGGCGTGCCGTCGGGGGTGTGCCGCAGGGCGTTGGCGACGAGGTTGGTGACGACCTGCCGCAGGCGCGGCTCCGAGCCGACGACGACGGTCGGCTCGACCGGGCCGTCGAGCCCGAGCAGGCTGATCCGCCGCTCGGGGGCCCGGGCTCGGGCGTCGGCGACGGCGTCGGCGGCGAGGACGGTGAGGTCGACGGGTCCGGTCTCGACCTCGGGGGCGTCCTCGAGGCGGGCGAGGGTGAGCAGGTCGTCGACGAGCACGCCCATCCGGCCGGACTCGGCCTCGATCCGCTCCATCGCGCCGGCGACCGCCGGTTCGTCGGGGAGGGCGCCCTGGCGGTAGAGCTCGGCATAGCCCCGCACCGTGGCCAGTGGCGTGCGCAGCTCGTGCGACGCGTCGGCGACGAACTGGCGCATCTTCTCCTCGCTGCGCTCGCGGACCGCGAAGGAGGACTCGATGCGGGCGAGCATGACGTTGAGGCTGCGCGAGAGGGAGGTCACCTCGTCCTCGGCCTGGCGGACCGGGACGCGCTGGGTGAGGTCGCCGGCGGCGATGGCCGCGGCGGTGTCCTCGATGCGGCTGAGCGGGCGGAGCGCCCGACGGACGACGAAGTACCCGAGGACCAGGCTGAGGACGAGGACGAGGGTCCCGATGAGTCCCGTCGTGACGAGCAGCTTGGTCACCGTGTGGGTGACGGTCTCGAGGGGGAGCCCGACCGCGAAGGTGGTCTCGCTGTTCCTGACGCGGCCGGCGACGAAGCGCCACT
>DASSQJ010000330.1:0-3394 GCA_035702545.1 Phycicoccus sp. | reverse complement strand
CAGATCGACAACGAGAAGTACGAGTTCAAGGACCGCCGGTGGGCCGACTACGGGGCCGGCGGCGCGAAGGAGGGGCGCTCGCTCGCCGGCTGGCTCACCCGCATCAACGAGATCCGGCGCGCGCACCCGGCGCTGCACCGGCTGCGCAACATCCGCTTCCACCACGTCGACGACGAGAACTTCCTCGCCTTCTCCAAGCGCCGCGTGCTCGCCGACGGCACCGAGGACGTCGTCGTCGTCGTCGCGAACCTCGACCCGCACTCGACCCGGGCGACGACGGTGCGCCTCGACATGGGCGCGCTCGGGCTCCAGCCCGGCGACACCTTCGAGGCCCACGACCTGCTCACCGACCAGCGCTGGGTGTGGCAGCGCGACACCTACGTCCGGCTCGGCCCGGAGGTCGAACCGGTCCACGTCGTCGCGGTTCGGAGGCCCTGGTGAGCGTCATCCCCGGGATGGGGCACAGCACCCCGGGCGTCGGCATGAACCAGCCGGGGCTGCGGCACGACCCCGAGTGGTTCCGCACCGCGGTCTTCTACGAGGTGCTCGTGCGGGCCTTCGGCGACACGACCGGCTCCGGCGAGGGCGACTTCGCGGGCATCGTCGGCCGCCTCGACTACCTCCAGTGGCTCGGCGTCGACTGCCTGTGGCTGCCGCCCTTCTACGCGAGCCCGCTGCGCGACGGCGGGTACGACATCTCCGACTACACCCAGGTGCTGCCCGAGTTCGGCACCCTGCCGGAGTTCCGCGAGCTCATCACCCAGGCGCACGCCCGGGGCATCCGGATCGTCACCGACCTCGTGATGAACCACACGAGCGACCAGCACCCGTGGTTCCAGGCCTCGCGCAGCGACCCGGAGGGTCCGTACGGCGACTTCTACGTCTGGTCCGACACCGACGACAGGTACACCGACGCCCGGATCATCTTCATCGACACCGAGACCTCGAACTGGTCCTTCGACCCGATCCGCCGACAGTTCTTCTGGCACCGGTTCTTCAGCCACCAGCCGGACCTCAACTTCGAGAACCCGGCGGTCCACGACGCGATCTTCGACGTCGTGCGGTTCTGGATGGACATGGGCATCGACGGCTTCCGGCTCGACGCCGTCCCCTACCTCTACGAGGAGGAGGGCCACAACGGCGAGAACCACCCGAGGACCCACGCGTTCCTGGCGAAGCTCCGGGCGATGGTCGACGCCGA
Source organism: Phycicoccus sp. (assembly GCA_035702545.1). Lineage (GTDB taxonomy): Bacteria > Actinomycetota > Actinomycetes > Actinomycetales > Dermatophilaceae > DASSQJ01. Next base: position 2,193 of record DASSQJ010000330.1, on the reverse strand, counting down.
GTACCCCGGGCGGATCCTGCTCGCCGAGGCCAACCAGCCCCCGGCGGACGTCGTCGACTACTTCGGCACCGAGGAGGAGCCGGAGTGCCAGATGTGCTTCCACTTCCCCGTGATGCCGATGCTCTACTACGCCCTCCGCGAGGAAAAGGCCGCGCCGATCATCGACGTCCTCGCCGACACCCCGGCGATCCCACCCGGCACCCAGTGGGGCACGTTCCTGCGCAACCACGACGAGCTGACCCTCGAGATGGTCACGCCCGAGCAGCGGGCGGCCATGTACGGCTGGTACGCCCCGGACCCGCGGATGCGGGCCAACATCGGCATCCGCCGACGGCTCGCCCCGCTCCTCGACAACAGCCGGCCCGAGTTCGAGCTCATCCACGCCCTGCTGCTCTCCCTCCCCGGCTCGCCGTGCCTCTACTACGGCGACGAGATCGGGATGGGCGACAACATCTGGCTCAGCGACCGCGACGCCGTCCGCACGCCGATGCAGTGGACCCCCGACCGCAACGCCGGCTTCTCCACCGCCGACCCGGGCAAGCTCTACCTGCCGGTGATCCAGTCGCTCGTCTACCACCACAACCACGTCAACGTCGAGGCCCAGATGGCGAGCGGCTCCTCGCGGCTGCACTGGGTCCGCGGGATGCTCGCCGTGCGCCGCGAGCACCCGGTCTTCGGGCTCGGCGACTTCGAGGTGTGCGCGTCGTCCCACGAGCGCGTCCTCGCCTACGTCCGGATCGACCGGCGGGAGCGGGACGTCGAGGACCGCTCGGCCCGCGCCGTGCTCTGCGTCAACAACCTCTCCTCGCGGCCCCAGGCGACGACCGTCCGGCTCCCGGCCGAGCTCGCAGGCTGGGGCACGCGCGACCTCTTCGGGGGCACCGGCTTCCCCGACGTCCCCGAGGACTGCACGATGCACCTCACCCTCGGCTCGCGGGACTTCTTCTGGCTCGCGCTCGACCCCCCGCCGGGGGGCGACCGTGGCTGAGATCCACCGGGGCGCGACCCTCACCCCGTCCAAGCTCGAGCTGCTCGAGGAGTGGATGGGGACCCAGCGCTGGTACGCCGCCAAGGGCAGCCGGCCCCGCCTGCGCCGCCTCGCCGCCTGGCGCCTCGACGACCCCGCCGGCGAGGTCGGGATCGAGACCCTCGTCGTCGCCGACGAGTCCGGACCCGAGCCGGTCGTCTACCAGGTGCCCCTCACCTACCGCGGCGAGCCGCTCGGCAGCGCCGACCACGCCCTCGTCGGCACGATGGAGCACTCGGTCCTCGGTCACCGCTGGGTCTACGACGCGCCGCACGACCCGGTCTACGCCACCCAGCTCCTCGAGCTCGTCCAGGGGCGCGTGCGCGCCGCGTCGTCCGCGGCCACGGACGCCCCCGAGGAGGGGGTCGCCGGGGTGCCGCAGCCGAGCTGGGGCCGGGAGGTGCACGTGCGCACCTCCCGGGTGCTCACCGGCGAACAGTCGAACACCTCGGTCATCCTCGACACCGACCTCGCGGACGGTCACCACGTGCCGCTCATCGTCAAGGTGTTCCGGATGCTCTCCCCCGGCGACAACCCCGACGTCGTCCTCCAGGGTGCGCTCGTCGACGCCGGGTCGACCCGGGTCCCGGCGCTCGTCGGCGCGGTCACCGGGCGCTGGCCGCACCCGACGAGCGAGGGCGACGTCCCCGCCTCCGGCCACCTCGCCTTCGTCCAGGAGTTCCTCCCCGGGGTCGAGGACGCCTGGCGCGTGGCGCTGCGCGCCGCCGGGGCCGGCACCGACTTCGCCGAGCCGGCCCGCGAGCTCGGCCGCGCCACGGCCGAGGTGCACCGCACCCTCGCCGAGGTCCTGGGCAGCACGCCCACGAGCCCGGCCCAGGTCGCCGGCATCCTCGCCGAGATGCGGGTGCGCTTCGACGCCGCGGTCGCCGCCGCCCCGGAGCTCGAGGAGGTCCGGGGGCCGGTCGAGGCCGTCCTCGAGGCGGCGGGCCGCGCGACGTGGCCCCCGCTCCAGCGGATCCACGGCGACTTCCACCTCGGCCAGGTGCTCCGGTCCCCCGAGCGCGGCTGGGTCCTCCTCGACTTCGAGGGCGAGCCGCTGCGCCCGCTCGCCGACCGCTCGCTGCCGGACCAGTGGCTGCGCGACGTCGCCGGGATGCTCCGCAGCTTCGACTACGTCGGCGGCACCCTCGAGCTGGCGGGGGCGG
>DASSQJ010000329.1:0-2027 GCA_035702545.1 Phycicoccus sp. | reverse complement strand
CGTCGCACCGGGGCCGTCCCATACCCACTGGCAGTTGTGTCGGGGTGCCCCGGTCGCGGGGGCCCCACCGTCGCACCGGGGCCGTCCCATACCCACTGGCAGTTCTGTCGGGGTGCCCCGGTCGCGGGGGCCCCACCGTCGCACCGGGGCCGTCCCATACCCACTGGCAGTTCTGTCGGGGTGCCCCGGTCGGGAGCCCGGTGGTGCTCGGTCGTCCACAGGAGGTCCGCGGCGGACCCGTCATCCACAGGTTGCGGCCGGCCGTCGACGCGGCGCCGGGTGCCGGGCGAGTCTCGGGACATGTCGACCTCGCCCGTGATCGCCGTCGTGGGGGCGTCCGGCGGGCTCGGGGCCAGCACGTTCGCCCTCGCCGTCGGGCGGCGTCTCGCGGCCACCGGTCCGCCCGCGCTCGTCGTCGACCTCGACACGGGCGGGGGCGGGCTCGACGTCACCGCCGGCGTCGAGCACCTCCCGGGTCGGCGGTGGTCCGCCTTCGCGGAGGTCCGTGGGCGCGTCGACCCCGACCTGCTGCTCGGGTCCCTGCCGGAGGAGGAGGGCTGCCGGCTCCTCTCGGCGGGCGGCCCGTCGGCCGGACCCGTGCCCGAGACCGCCGTGCGCGACGTCCTCGCCTCCGTGCTCGGGGCGCGCGGCCCGGTGGTGCTCGACGTCGCGTCCCGTGGGCCCGTCACCCCGCCGTGGCTCGCCGCCGACCCGCTGCTGCTCGTCCTCGTCTCCCTACGCACCCGCGGGCTGGCCGACGCCGACGCGTGCGTCGAGCGGCTGCTCGAGGCCGCGGAAGCATCCGGCGTGCGCCCCGACCTGCGCCTCGTGACCCGCGGAGCCCGTCCCACCCCCGAGGTCCTCGACGACGTCGTCGCGCACCTCGGTGTCGCGCACCTCGCCCACGTCGCCGACGACCCGCGGGTGTCGCGCGACGCCGAGCGCGGGATGTGGCCGGGGACCGGCCGCGACGAGGTCCGGCGGGCCGCCGACGCCGTCGTCGAGGCCGTCGACGTCCTCTCGGAGGCGTCGTGACCACGGCGGCGGGCCCGTTCCACGCGGCGGTGACGCGTTCCATCCGTGCCGGCCGGCCACCGGATGCCGCCACGATCACTGCGATCGCGGGGGAGCACGCGACGACCCTCGGCGAACAGGGCCGCTCCGAGGTGGCCGCCGAGCTGACGTCCCGGCTCGTCGGGCTGGGGCCGCTCGCCGAGGTGGCGTCCGACCCCGAGGTGACCGACGTGCTCGTCAACGGCGACGGCGCGGTGTGGCTGGACAGGGGGCGCGGTGTCGAGCGGGCGGCTGTGACCGTCCCACGCGCGGAGCTCCGCCCGCTCGCCGTCCGGCTCGCCGGTGCCGCGGGCCGACGGCTCGACGACGCCCAGCCGTGGGTCGACGGGGTGCTCCCCGGGGGGATCCGCCTCCACGCCGTCCTGCCCCCGCTCGCCGAGGGCGGTGCACACCTCAGCCTGCGCATCGCGCGGGGGAGGCCGGGCGGCCTCGACGCCCTCGAGGCCCTCGGTGCGCTGGTGGAAGGTCTGCGCGAGGTCCTCGTCGGGCTCGTGCGGGCCCGCGCGTCCCTCCTCGTCACCGGCGGGACCGGGGCCGGGAAGACGACCGTGCTCGCCGCGCTGCTCGCCGAGTGCCCGCCCACCGAGCGCATCGTCGTCGTCGAGGACGTCCGCGAGCTGGCCCCCGACCATCCGCACGTCGTCCGGCTCCAGGGGCGGGAAGCCAACGTCGAGGGCGTCGGGCACGTCCCGCTCACTGTCCTTGTCCGTCAGGCACTGCGGATGCGGCCCGACCGCCTCGTCGTCGGTGAGGTCCGGGGAGCGGAGGTCCGCGACCTGCTGGCGGCCCTCAACACCGGTCACGAGGGCGGGGCGAGCACCCTGCACGCCAACGGCCCGGAGGAGGTCCCCGCCCGCCTCGAGGCGCTCGGGGCACTGGCAGGGATGCCGCGGCCCGCCGTCCACTCCCAGCTCCGCGGGGCGGTCCAGGCCGTCGTCCACGTCGCCCGCGAC
>DASSQJ010000328.1:0-3261 GCA_035702545.1 Phycicoccus sp. | reverse complement strand
CGCCTTCCCGACCCTCGCCGGGGTGGAGATCGGCGACGACGCGATGAAGGTCTTCGACGGCGTGAACCTCGCCCTCCTCGTCGGCGCCCGCCCCCGCGGTCCGGGGATGGAGCGCGGCGACCTGCTCGAGGCGAACGGCGGAATCTTCGCCCCGCAGGGCAAGGCCCTGAACGAGGTCGCGGCGGACGACATCCGCGTCACGGTCACGGGCAACCCGGCCAACACCAACGCCCTCATCGCGATGAGCAACGCCCCCGACATCCCGAACGAGCGGTTCTCGGCGCTGACCCGCCTCGACCACAACCGAGCGATCTCGCAGCTCGCCGCGAAGCTCGGCGTGCCGGTCACCGAGGTGCGGCGGATGACGATCTGGGGCAACCACTCCGCGACGCAGTACCCCGACCTCTTCCACGCCGAGGTCGGCGGCCGGAACGCGGCGGAGGCGGTCGGCGACCAGGAGTGGATCGAGACCACGTTCATCCCGACGGTCGCCAAGCGCGGCGCGGCGATCATCGAGGCGAGGGGCGCCTCGTCGGCGGCGTCGGCGGCGTCGGCCACGATCGACCACGCCCGGACCTGGGTCCGCGGCACGCCGGAGGGCGACTGGGTCTCGATGTCCGTGCGCTCCGACGGCTCGTACGGCGTCGAGGAGGGCCTCATCTCCTCCTTCCCGGTGACCGTCCGCGACGGCCGCTGGGAGATCGTCCAGGGCCTCGACATCGACGACTTCTCGCGCGGCAAGATCGACGCCTCGGTCGCCGAGCTCGCCGACGAGCGGGACGCAGTGAGGTCCCTGGGCCTCATCTGACGGTCGGTGCCGGCCCGTCGGCCGGCTGACGAACGAAGAGAACACGCCGCTGGGCCTCGAGCCGCGCGGCGTGTTCTCTTCGCTCGACGCCCCGAGACCCCACTCAGGGCGACATCGAGAGGAAGAGGAACGCCGCGAGCAGGGTGAGGTGGACCGTCCCCTGGAGGCGCGTCGCCCGGCCCGGCACGACGGTGAGGACCGCGACGACGACGGTGATGGCGAGGAGCACCACCTGCGTCGGGCCGAGCCCGAGGTGCAGCGGCGTGGGTACCCAGATGGAGGCCACCGCGAGCGTCGGGATCGTCAGCCCGATGCTCGCCATCGCGGACCCGAGCGCGAGGTTGAGCGAGACCTGGACCCGTTCCCGCCGAGCGGCGTTGGCCGCGGCGATGGTCTCGGGGAGGAGGACGAGCAGGGCGATGACGACGCCGACGAAGGACACCGGCAGCCCGGCGGCGATGACGGCGGACTCGATGGCGGGCGACTCGACCTTGGCGAGGCCCACGACGGCGACGAGGGAGAGCAGCAGGAGCACGAGCGACACGACGGCCTGCCGGGTCGACGGCGGCTCGGCGTGCTCGTCCTCGTCGAGGGGCTCCCCCTCCGGCGTCACGGGCAGGAAGAAGTCGCGGTGGCGGACCGTCTGGGTGACGACGAAGGCGACGTAGAGCACCAAGGAGGAGACGGCCGCGAAGGCGAGCTGCCCCGTGGTGAACTCCGGGCCGGGCTCCCCCAGGGTCACGGAGGGCAGGACGAGGGTGAGCACCGCCAGGGCACCGACCGTGGCGAGGGCGCCACCGCTCCCCTCGGCGTTGAAGTTCGCGAACGTGAACCGGCGCGCCCCGAGGAGGATGGACAGACCCATGATCCCGTTGACCGTGATCATCACCGCGGCGAAGACGGTGTCGCGGGCCAGCGTCGCCGCCTTGTCGCCGCCGGAGAGCATGAGCGTCACGATGAGGGACACCTCGATGACCGTCACCGACACCGCGAGGACGAGCGAGCCGAACGGCTCCCCCACCCGGTGCGCGACGACCTCGGCGTGGTGCACCGCCGCGAGGACCGCCCCGGCGAGGAGCACCGCGACGACGAGCACGACGACGACAGCGAGGTCGCGTCCCCACGTCGCGGCGAGCGCGACCAGCGCGACGAGAGGGCTGAGGGTCCACGCACGGCGGGCGGTGGGCCCGGTCATCGCCCCGGCCACGGTCAGCCAGGGTGGCCCGGCGCGGCTGCTCGCTCCGCGGCCTCGACGACGTTGCTCAGCAGCATCGCGCGGGTCATCGGTCCGACCCCCCCGGGGTTGGGGCTGACGGAGCCGGCGACGTCCCACACCTCGGGCGCGACGTCACCGGCGACCCGGGACTTGCCGGTCTCGGGGTCGACGACGCGGGAGACGCCGACGTCGAGGACCGCGGCACCCGGCTTGACCATGTCCGCGGTGACGATGCCCGGGACGCCGGCCGCCGCGACGACGATGTCGGCCTGCCGTACCTCGGCCGCGAGGTCGCGGGTGCCGGTGTGGCACAACGTCACCGTCGCGTTCTCCGACTTGCGGGTGAGGATGAGCCCCAGCGGCCTCCCGACGGTGATGCCACGGCCGACGACGACCACCTTGGCGCCCGCGATCGGGACGTCGTAGCGCCTCAGCAGCTCGATGCAGCCGACCGGCGTGCACGGCAACGGGGCCGGGCGACCCAGGACGAGCCAGCCGAGGTTCGTCGGGTGCAGCCCGTCGACGTCCTTGGCCGGGTCGACCGCGGAGAGGATGACGTTCTCGTCGAGGCCGGTGGGCTGCTGGACGATGAAGCCCGTGCACGCGGGGTCCTCGTTGAGCTCGTGGACGACCGCGAGCACCTCCTCGAGCGTCGAGTCCCCCGGAAGGTCACGACGGATGGAGTGGACGCCGATCTCGGCGCAGTCGCGGTGCTTGGCACCGACGTACCACTGGCTCCCGGGGTCGTCCCCGACGAGCACGGTGCCGAGGCCCGGGACGACCCCGCCTTCGGCGAGGGCCGCGACCCGGGCCCGCAGCTCCTCCTTGATCGTCGCGTGGATGGCCTTGCCGTCGAGGGTCGTGGCGGTCACGACGCCATCCTCGCACCCCGCCCTCGGCGGGGTGCGACCCACCCGGCCTCCGCCGCGGTCACGACCGGGACGGGGACGGCCGCAGGGTCAGCCGTGCCCGAGCTCGGCGTCGTCGTCCGGGTCCGCGGCGTCGGCCGCCTCGGCCGTTTCGGCGGCCTCGGTCGTCGCGTCGCGTGCCGGCGCCGGCGGCTCCGGCGGCTCCGGGACGGCGAGCTGCTCCTCGACCTTGCCGTCGGCGAGGTCGGCGAGCCGGTCGAGCTCGTCGTTGAGCGCGCCGAGCACCGCCTTGAGCTGGGTGTGCGCGACGCGGGCGTACGTGCGGACGTACTCGAGCTGCTGGGCGTCGACGGTCGACCCGGACGCGG
>DASSQJ010000327.1:0-8330 GCA_035702545.1 Phycicoccus sp. | reverse complement strand
CGCCACCCCGGACGCCTACTACGAGGACCCCGAGCTGCGCGCCCGCATCGGCGAGGTCCGGGTCCCGATCGAGGAGCTCCAGCGGCGCGGCATCCTCGTGGACCGCGACGAGGACGGCTACCTCCTCCAGATCTTCACCCGCCCGCTCGGTGACCGGCCGACGGTCTTCTTCGAGATCATCGAGCGGCACGGCTCGCTCGGTTTCGGCAAGGGCAACTTCAAGGCGCTCTTCGAGTCCATCGAGCGCGAGCAGGAGCGCCGCGGGAACCTCTGAGCCGGTCCCGCCGCGGGTCCTCGCCCGGAGGCTCGCCCGGATGAGGACCGGGCCCGCTCAGGCGCTGTCGCGGCCGAGGGCCAGCCCGGCGGGTGCACTGGAGCGCTCCGCCTTGGCGCTGAGCAGCATCTCGGTCAGGGCCCGGGGCGGCCCGACGCCGAGCTCGGCCCGGATCCGGTCGCGGAACCGCCGGTACTCCTGGAGGGCGGCGCTGAGGTCGCCGTCGTCGATGAGCGCGCGGATGTGCAGCGAGACGACGCTCTCGAGCAGGGGCTCGAGGCGCACCGCCTCCTCGGCGAACCCCACGCCGTCAGCAGGTCGGCCGGCGGCGAGGCTGACCCGGGCCAGCCGCTCCAGGGCGCGGAAGCGTCGGTGCCGCAGGCGGTCGCGCTCCTCGAGCACCCAGTCGTCGTACCACCCGGTGAGCAGGTCCGGGGCCCGGAGCACGCGCAGCACGCTCACCGGCTCGGCGGCGACCTCCTCCGGCTCGGTCTCGACCATGTCGAGCACCGAGCGCACGAGGGTGACGTCGACCGCGACCGCGTCGGAGAGCCCGACGTCGTCCCGGCCGGTCCCGATCGCCTCGCCGAGGGCGCGACGCAGTCGGACGAGGGAGGTGCGGAGGTTGGAGCGCGCCCGGTCCTCCGGGCTGTCCGGCCACAGGAGACCGGCGAGGGCGCCACGCGACTGGGGTCCGCGCAGCCCGAGGACCGCCAGCACCCGCTGCTCGCGCAGCTGGAGGCGCACGCTGCGGTCGTCGCAGCGCAGGCTCCAGGCACCCAGCAGGTGCAGCTCGTACCCGACGGCATGAGCAGCCATCGCAACCCCCTGCGATGAGGCGGGCGCCGCGGCCCCGGGAACCGTTCTCGGGCCCACGGCAAGGGCAAGGATCGCGCGTTCGGTCCAGCCAATGTAGAACCGCGGGCCCGTCTCGCGCGACTCGAGGGAACGGTGGGGCTCCTGCGACCACCGGCGGGTCACGATCCGGTCACGCTCCAGTCGCGCTGGGGTGACCACCCGGTGACGCCGCTGCCGTTCTCATGAGCGGATCGTCACCGAGGCTGGGGGAGGAGGTGAACTCACCATGGAGACGACGATCACGTTCGCCGAGCTCGACACCGAGGCGGTGGCTCTGCTGCCGTCGAAGGAGACGCTCTTCTGGAACCACTACAACTGGGCTGGCATCTCCGCGACCAACACGTCGATGGCCATCAACGCCGGCTCGCACTTCTCGCACGCCACCAGCGGAGCCTGGCAGGCCATCCAGGTCTACCAGGGCTGAGCCAGGACCGAGGCCGGGGGTGGGACCGCGCGGGCTTCTCGACCCGCCCCCGTGCCGAGGGCGACACCACCATGCGGGAGGTCATCCCATGCGTCAGACATCACTGACAGCCAGCGCGCCGAAGTGCCCCGTCACCGAGCCGGTTCGAGGCGGGACCGGTGCGATGACGACGGCGGAGCTCGACGGCCTGGCCGTCGAGCTCCTGCCGCGGCGCGACACCCTGTGCTACCTCGGGTGCGTCAACGTCAACACCGTGGTCGGGGTCAACCTCGCCTTCGCGATCAACGCGGCCACGGTCAACTCCACCGCCAACGCGCTCGCGGCCCAGTACCTCGTCGCGTTCCGGTGACCCTCCACGCCGACGGGCCACCGGCCACCGGCCCGGCGTCCGCGACACCGCCGTCGGCGGTGCCGCGGGCGCCGGGCGCGTGGGGGCACGCGGACGGCCTCGAGCTGCTCGGCCCGGTCGAGGGATCGGGCCTGCGCAGCGAGAGCCACCTCGTGCGGCGGGCCGACGGGCAGACCATCCAGGTCTCGCGGCTGGTGCAGATCGTCCTCGACGAGGTGCGACCGGACCGCTCGGCCGAGGAGGTCGCCGCCCGGGTCAGCGACGCGTACGGGCGCCGCCTCACGGCGGAGGGGCTCGTCCACCTCGTGGAGACGAAGCTGGAGCCCCTGGGCCTGCTCACCCCCGTCGGCGGTGGGGCTGGGGAGGAACCCCCCGCGCCACCGCCGCGGGCCCGCCCCCTGCTGTCCCTCTCGCTCCGGGGAGTGCTCCTGCCGGAACGCGCCGTCGGGGCGGTCTCCGGGGTGCTGCGGCCCCTGTACTGGCCGCCGACGGTCGTGGCGGTCGTCCTCGCGGCCCTCGCCGTGGACCTCCTCCTCGTGATCGGGCCGGCGGAACCCGGCCGGGCCCTCGCGCAGGTGCTCGCCGCCCCGGCCCTGCTCCTCGCCCTCTGGGCGGTCCTCACCGTCGCCGGCCTGGTCCACGAGCTGGGCCACGCGACCGCCTGCCGGTACGGCGGTGCGCGGCCGGGCGCCATCGGCTTCGGCGTCTACCTGCTCTTCCCGGCCTTCTACACCGACGTCACGGACTCCTACCGGCTCTCCCGGGCCGGCCGTCTGCGCGTCGACCTCGGGGGCCTGTACTTCAACCTGCTCTGCGTCCTCGTCCTCGGACCCCTGTACTGGGTCACCGGGCAGGGCCTCTTCCTCATCGCCCTCGTCGTCATGCACCTCCAGATGCTCGAGCAGCTCGTCCCCGCGGTCCGGCTCGACGGCTACTACGTCCTCGCGGACCTCACCGGTGTCCCCGACCTCTTCGCCCGGGTCGGGCCCGTCCTGCGGAGCCTGCGGCCCGGCACGCCGGTCGACCCGCGCGTCGCGGAGCTCCGCCCGCGGGCCCGGCGCATCGTCGTCGCCTGGGTGCTCGTCGTGACCCCGCTGCTCCTCGTCGGGGCCGGCTGGCTGCTCTGGAACCTGCCGGCGATCGTGGCCCAGAACCTCCTCGCGCTGCGCGCCCAGGTCGAGGAGCTCCTCGGAGCCGCCGCGGCGGGCGAGCTCGCCACCGTGCTGCTCACCCTCGTCGCCATCGTCCTGCTCGTCCTCCCGCTGCTCGGGGTCGCCGTGCTCCTCTGGCGGCTGCTGGAGATGCTCGCCGCGCTGCTCGCCCGGATGGGCGTCCGCCTCGTCCACGCACCACGTCACGTGTCGAAGGAGCCTCCGATGACCGACCTCCAGGACCGGACCGGCCCACCTCCGTCCGCCGGGGACTTCACCGACGAGCTGATGCTCCCCGCCGCCGTGCCCGTCCCGACCATCGGGTGGCGACGCGCCGTCTACCGGGCCACCGGCAGCACGGTCAACCTCGGCCCCGGACCCCGGGAGCGGCACCAGATGGAGGTCGCGGAGCGCCTCCGCGCCCCTGTCACCGGCTCCCGCCGGATCGTCGTCATGAGTCGCAAGGGCGGGGTCGGCAAGACGACGATGACGTTCGCGCTCGGCAGCACCTTCGCCGCGCTGCGCGGTGACCGGGTCATCGCGGTCGACGCGAACCCCGACGCGGGGAACCTCGCCCACCGTGTCTCCCGGCCGAACCGGCTGACGATCACCGACGTGCTCGGCGGGCTCGACGAGATCCACACGTATGCCCAGCTGCGCGGCTACACCTCGCAGGCCGCCGAGTCGCGCCTCGAGGTCCTCGCCTCCGACGACGACCCGCGCATCGGGATGGCGCTCGACCGCGAGGACTACCACCAGCTCATCGGCCTGCTCGACCGCTTCTACAACCTCATCGTCCTCGACACCGGTACCGGCATCCTCGACAGCGCCAACCAGGGCCTGCTCGCCGAGGCCGACCAGGTCGTCCTCGTCGCCCGACCCGGCATCGACGGTGGCCGGGCCGCGGCGCTGACCCTGGACTGGCTCGACGAGCACGAGCACGCCGACCTCGTCCGCAGCGCGGTCGTCGTCATCAACGCCGTCCGACCCGGGGTCGGTGCGCCGCTCGAGCCGATCGTCGACCACTTCGAACGACGCTGCCAGCGCGTCGTCACGGTCCCGTGGGACCCCGCGCTCGAGACCGGCGGCCAGACCCGGCTCTCGGCGCTGCGGGAAGCCACCCGCGAGGGGCTGGTCGAGGTGGCGGCCGCCGTGGCGGACGGGTTCGTCGGGGGAAGGGGAAGCCGATGAGCACCAACACCGTCGTGCGCCGTGGGGCCGCCGGCCTGCTCGCGGTGGTGGCCACGGTCGCCTCGACCTGGGGGTACCACGACGACGGGGACGCGGGCCGGCAGCTCGACGTCACCGTCGTCGCGGCCGCCACGCCGGACGAGCCCTCGGCGAGTGACGACGCCCTCGAGGTGCGCAGCCTGCGGGGCCGGTCCGTCACCGTGCAGAGCAGCTCGACCGCCACGAGCGACTGCGACGGCTGCACCTCGACCGCCTCGGCGGTGACCGTCGTCTACGTCAGCGGGGCTCGGTCGACCCGGGCCGACAACGTCGCCGCCGCCTGGTCGACCTGCGTCGGGTGCGCCTCACGGACCGCCTCGGTCCAAGTGGTCGTGCTCCGCCGTCCGACGGACCTGCACGCGACGAACCGGGCACTCGCGCTCAACGCCTCGTGTGACGGGTGCACGACGACGTCGGTCGCCTACCAGCTCGTCGTCCTCGCCCCCGGCGGCCGGAGCCTGGACCGCCGGGCGCTCGCCGACCTCGCGGCCTGGGCCGAGGAGGTCGCCTCGGAGGCCAACGGCGCTCCGGCCCAGCGCAGCCTGCGCGCCGCACCGTCGTCGACGGACCAGCACCTCGCCGACCTCGAGGACCAGGTGAGCGCGGCCCTCGGTCCCGTGACGACCGTGCGGGCCGACGTCGACACCTCCGCACCCGGCTGAGCGGCGGGCGACGGCGTCCGAGGGAGGACCGCGCGGGGCCGCACACGGCCACGTGGGATGCTGCCACCATGAGCACGCCCACCTCGCCCGGCTGGTACGACGACCCCGAGAGCCCGGAGCAGCTGCGCTACTTCGACGGCATCGTCTGGACAGCGCACACGACGCCGAGGACCTCGCCGAGCGCCGCCTCGTCGACCATCGGCCGTGCCGTGCCCCCGGCGGCCCCGGCCCACGAGCCCTGGTCAGCGCCCGGGTACGGCCAGCAGCCGTCCCAGAGCCCCTGGTCCGCACCACCGATGGGCGGTTCGGGCGTCGCGTGGCAGTCGCGGGGCGACGTGCTCCCCGACGGCGCCGTCCTCGCGGAGTGGTGGCGCCGGCTCATCGCGCGGATCGTCGACTGGGTCATCGTCGGCGTCATCACCGCGGTCCTCTCCTGGACCTTCCTCCAGTCACTCGTCGACACCTTCGACGCGTACGTCGCCGAGACGGTCCGCACGTCCGGGCAGGGGACGCCGCCCGACACGGCAGCCCTCATGGACGCGCTGGCGTCGGCCGCGCTGCCGATCAGCCTGATCAGCCTCGCCGTCACTGTGCTCTACGAGACGGTCTTCCTCGTCTGGAAGTCCGCGACGCCGGGAAAGCTGGTCTTCGGGACGACGGTGCGCCGCGTCGAGCGACCCGGTGGCATCTCGCTGGTCGACGCGCTGAAGCGCCAGGTCCTCACCGTCCTCGCGAACGTGCTCGCCATCATCCCGGTCATCGGGCTCCTCGGATCCTTCCTCAGCCTCATCGACCCGGCCTGGCTGCTCTGGGATCCCAAGCGGCAGGCCCTGCACGACAAGGTCGCCGACACCGTCGTCGTCCTGCGCCGGCCCTGACGCGGGCGCTCAGGACGACCGCGGCGGAACCACGGTCCCCGAGCACTCGCCGAGGCCGATGACGGCGCCGCCCGGCCCGGGGGCGGTCGCGCGCAGCACGACGGTGTCACCGTCCTCGAGGAAGGTGCGGGTCGACCCGTCGGCGAGGGCGACGGGCTCCTCGCCGCTCCACGTCAGCTCGAGGAAGCACCCGCGGGTGTCCTTGGCCGGCCCGGAGATCGTCCCGGAGCCGAAGAGGTCACCGGGACGCACCGTGGCCCCGTTGACGGTCAGGTGGGCGAGCATCTGGGCAGGGGACCAGTACATGTCCCGGAACTCGGGACGCGAGACGACGGTCCCGTTCCACTCGACCTCGACGTGGATGTCGAGTCCGTACGCGGTGCCCGCACCGTCGGCCGTCGGGGCCGTGCGCAGGTAGGGGAGCGGCTCGGGGTCCTGGCCGGGGAGCGGGATGCGGGCGGCACGGAGCGCGTCGGTGGTCACGACCCACGGGGAGATCGACGTCGCGAACGACTTGCCGAGGAACGGCCCGAGCGGCACGTACTCCCAGGCCTGGATGTCGCGGGCCGACCAGTCGTCGAGGAGGACGACGCCGAAGAGGTGCTCGTCGGCGTCGGCCAGGGCGACCGGCTCGCCGAGGGCGGTGGCACCTCCGACGACGAAGCCGAGCTCGGCCTCGATGTCGAGTCGCCGGCTCGGGCCGAAGGTCGGGGCCGGCTCGCTGGGGGACTTGCGCTGGCCGCTCGGGCGCACGACCGGCGTCCCCGAGACGACGACGGTGCCGGAGCGGCCGTGGTACCCGATGGGAAGGTGCTTCCAGTTCGGGGTCAGCGGCTCGGAGCCGGGCCGGAAGATCCGGCCGACGTTGCTCGCGTGGTGCTCGCTCGCGTAGAAGTCGACGTAGTCGGCCACGTCGAACGGCAGGTGCAGCCGGACGCCGTCGAGCGTCGTGAGGTGGGCGCGGACGACGTCGCGGTGCGCCTCGTTGGTCAGCTGCTCGGTGAGCCACTCCCGGGCGGCGGTCCACGCCGCGCGCGGTTCGGCGAGGAACGCGTTGAGCGAGCCGGTCCGCCACACGGCGGCGGACTCCATCCCCACCTGCTCGGCGAGCGCGGCGACGTCGAGGACGTCGTCGCCGACCCGCACCCCGACCCGCCGGGGGCCGCCGTCGGTGGAGAAGACGCCGTAGGGGAGGTTGTCGATGCCGAAGGGGTGGTCGGCGGGCAGGTCGAGCCAGGTCATGGCGGTCCTTCCGTCGTGCGGGGTGGGTTTCAGGTGGCCACGCGGATGCCGAGGTCCGCGAGCTCACCGAGGGGGTCGGTGACCGTGCAGCACCCGAAGGAGGTGAGGGCGGTGCGCACCCGGTGGTCGGTCGCGTGGCTCCACGCGCCGACGAGGGCGGCGAGCGCGGCAGCGTCGCGGACTCCCAGGAGGGCGGTGAGCTCGTCGCGCCCGGCACCGTCGACGGCCGCCGCGGTGGCGACGAGGACGTTGAGGACCCCGTGGTTCTCCTCGGGCCCGCCGTCGACCTCGTACCGGCCGCGGACGGCATGGTGCAGCCCGCCGGTCAGCTTGAACGGGACCGGCGCGGCCGCGGCGGTGTGGAGGAAGGCGGCAAGCTCGTCCTCGTCGGGCCACGCCCAGGTCGCGGTCGGGCCGGTGCGGAACTTCGCGACGACGGCGTCGCCCTCGGCCACGGCCGTGCGGATGTCGGCGACGGCGCCGGCCTGTGCGGCCCCACGGGGGACCTCGAGCGCGAGCGGGAGCTCGCCGGGGAGGCCGAGGCGGCGCCAGTCCTCGGTCCAGCCGAGCTCGACCCCCACGACGGCAACGCGCGGGTCGGCGAGGAGCACCGCGACGGCGCCGGCGAGCACGGCCGGATCGGTGCCGGGGCGGGCGACGGGGGTGACGTCGAGAGGGTCCGGGCCGGGCCAGCGACCCGCGTCGAGCTCGGTGAGGAGGTCCGACGCGGAGGCGGCGGGGACGAGCAGCGGGCCGACCGCGCGGCCGTAGGGGGAGGCGCGGTGCTCCGCGTGCCGGGTGACCGCCTCGGGCAGCGGCGCGTTGCCGGGGGGGAAGACGGCGGCGTCGTCGACGAGGGCGCGGAGCAGGTCCGGGGTCGACGGCGACATGCGGCCAACCTATCGCGGGCGGGGCGACGGGGTCGGGGTCGGGCCGGGGCGAACCGGCCGCCGAACCGGGTGACAGCGCAGCGCCCTCGGGGCGGCGCGAGCGCAGTACGGTCGGGACCATGCCAGGCGACGACGAGGGACAGGTCTCGGAGGTCCAGCGGCTCGACGGGGACGCCGCACCCACACCGGTCAGCGACGACCAGGCGGTGGCCGGCCAGCCCGACGGGGAGAGCGGGGACGTCCAGGAGGGCCCGACCGGGCCGGGCGCTCCGGCCCTCGGCGGGGCCGACGACCCGGAGGGCGACGACACGGAGTGATCGGGCCGGCGCGCAGCGCGGCCCATCGCGGGGGGCTCGGGTCCATCTGCGGGAG
>DASSQJ010000326.1:0-10040 GCA_035702545.1 Phycicoccus sp. | reverse complement strand
TCCGGCGACGGCGAGTGGGGCATCGCCCTGCGCTGCGGGCTCGTCGACCCGGCCGAGCCGTCGCGGATGCGCCTCTTCGCGGGGTGCGGCATCGTCGCGGGGTCCGACCCGGCTGACGAGCTCGCCGAGTCCTCGGCCAAGCTCGTGCCGATGCGCGACGCACTGACCGCCGGCGTCACCTGACCGCCGCCGTTCCGCTGACCGCCCGCGTCAGCCGAACGGCGGGCGTCAGCTGAACGGCGGGCGCGCGTCGACGGCGATGGAGCGCCGGCCGGCCCACCGCCACACCCGGGCCGCGCGGTCGCGGTCCTCGTCGGTGACGAGGTTGCCCATCCACCGCAGGGCCAGGGTCATCAGCCAGTCGCTGCGCATCCCGACCGGGCCGAGGGCGGCGAGGGTCCGCGGGACCGTGAAGATGCCGGCGAGCCGGCGGGCGATGGAGAACGCCTCGCCGTAGTGGTCGCGGAGCAGGGCCGGCCACGCCGTGGCGAGGTCCTCGTCGAGGAGGTCGACGACGAGGCGGCCGGTCTCGAGGCCGTAGTCGATGCCCTCGCCGTTGAGCGGGTTGACGCACGCGGCGGCGTCACCGACGAGGGCCCAGTTGGGACCGGCGACGTTGCTCACGGCGCCCCCCATCGGGAGGAGGGCGCTCGTCGGCATCCGCGGTTCGCCGGTGAGGCCGAAGTCGGCGCGGCGCTCGTCGGTGTAGTGGCGCATGAGCGGCTTGATCGCGACGTCGGCGGGCCGTTTCGTCGTCGCGAGGGTGCCGACGCCGACGTTCACCTGACCGCCGCCGAGGGGGAAGATCCAGCCGTAGCCGGGGAGCGCCTCTCCGGCGGCGCCCCGCAGCTCGAGGTGGCTGCTGATCCACGGGTCGTCGGAGCGCTCGGAGTCGACGTAGGAGCGGCCCGCCACGGCGTAGACGGTGTCCTGGTGCCACTCGCGGCCGAGGACCTTGCCCAGGCCGGAGCGGACGCCGTCGGCGACGACGAGCCGCCGGCACTCGACGTCGAAGACCTCGTCACCACGGCGGAACGTGACGGCCCGGACCCGGCCGCCCTCGAGGCGTGCGTCGACCGCCTTGGCCCCCTCGACGCCGGTCGCCCCGGCCTTCAGCGCCGCCGTGCGGATGCCGTCGTCGAGCTCGGTGCGCGGGACGGCCGAGCCGTGGTCCGGCAGCGACCCGCCGGGCCACGGCAGGTGGAGGGTCTGGCCGAAGCCGTGGGCGCGCAGCCCCCGGTTGACCGTGTGTCCTCGGACCCAGTCGCCGAGGCCGAGCCGGTCGAGCTCGGCGATGGCGCGAGGGGTGAGCCCGTCGCCGCACGTCTTGTCCCGGGGGAAGGTCGCCGCGTCGGCGAGGACGACCTCGCGGCCGGCGCGGGCGGCCCACGCCGCGGCGGAGGCACCGGCGGGGCCGGCGCCGACGACGAGGACGTCGGTGCGGAGCGGGGTCGGGGGCACGCGCCGATTCTCGCAAGCCGAGGGGCCGGCCACCCAATCCGGCTCGACACCGTGGGGGTGTCGGGGTCGTGACGGGGCGGGAAATGCGGTCGACGGGCGGGGGTCCGTCCACGACGATGGCGGGATGGCGGAGCAGACGGGGTACCGCGTCGTGCCGGTCACGGCGAGCCAGCTGCCGGAGGTCCACCGGCTCGACGACGTCACGTGGTTCGGGGAGCCGGACCCCGACGATCTCCACGGGGACGCCCTCGACCTCACCCGTACGTACGCGGCGACGCGGACGGGCGAGCCGCCGTTCTCCGGGGTGTACTCCTCCTTCGACCAGCTGCTGACCGTGCCCGGGCCCGGAGGCGGCCTGACGCAGGTGCCGTGCGCCGGGCTGACGTGGGTGGGCGTGCACCCCGACGAGCGGCGGCGCGGGGTCCTCAGCACGATGCTGCGCCACCACCTGGACGACCTCCACGAGCAGCGCTGCGCGCTCGGGTCGCTCCACGCCAGCGAGGTCGGGATCTACGGGCGGTTCGGCTACGGGCAGGCCTCGTTCGGGCTCGAGCTCACCGCCGGCGGCGGCGCCGAGGTCGACGTGCCCGAGGTCGACACCACCGGCATCCGCACCGAGCTCGTCGCGACGGCCGACGAGGGGGTCGCCGAGCGCGCGCACGCCGTGCAGCTCGCGGTCGCGGGACGGCACCTCGGTCACGTGACGCTGACCGAGGCCCACAACCGGGCCCGGTTCCGCGACACCGCGATGCAGCAGCGCGGAGGGGAGCGGGCCAGGGCCCTGTTCGCCGTCCGCGACGGCGAGGACCTCGGGTACGCGATGTTCCGGCGCACCCAGCGGTGGGACCAGTCCCTGGCCTCCGGCTCCCTGCGGTGCTGGGACCTCACGGCCGCCGAGCCCGCCGCCCGCCTCGCCCTGCTCCGTCGGCTCGTCGGGTTCGACCTGGTGTCCTCGGTCTCGCTGCCCGCCGGGTCGCTCGACGACGAGGTCGTCTGGTGGCTGGGCGGCCCACGCGCCGTCCGCGCCCGGGTGCACGACGCGCTGTGGGTGCGGGTGCTCGACGTCCCGGCCGCCCTGACCCAGCGCGGCTGGGCTGCCGACGTCGACGTCGTCCTCGAGGTGGGCGACGAGCGCTGCCCGTGGAACGCCGGGCGCTGGCGCCTCGTCGCCCGGGACGGTGCGGCCTCGTGCGAGCCGTCGACGACCGCCGCCGACGTCCGCCTTCCCGTCGATGCCCTCGGCTCCGCCTACCTCGGCGGCCGGTCCCTCGCGGCGATGGCCACGCAGGGTCTCGTCACCGAGCTGACCCCCGGGGCCGTCAGCGCCCTCACCCGGGCCTTCGCGACGGAGCGGCCGCCGAGCGCCGCCCTGATGTTCTGACCCGCCGAGGGGACCCGAGCCCCCGCCGTCCCCATCCGCCGCCGCCATCCGCCGCCGCCATCCGCCCCCAGTTACTCCGACTTCTTGCGAGCTCGGCCGGTCAACACCCCGAAAATTGGGGGTGTCGACCGGACGAACGGGCAAGGAGTCGGGGGTTGTGGGCCGGTCCTCGTCGCGGTGTCAGCCGAGTCCGAGGGCGGTGCGGGCCCGAGCGCGCAGGTCGGCGTGCGCGTCCCGGTGCGTGGCCCGGTCGGTGCGGACCTCGACGACGGAGACGCCCTCGTAGGGCCGGGCGACGAGGCGGGCCAGGTCGGTCGCCGACTCGGCGAGCGCGTGCCGGATGCCGTGCGCCGCGCAGAGGGCCGCGAGGTCGGTCCCCGTCGGGGTGCCGAAGACCCGCTCGAAGCCGGTGGCCCGGCCCGGCTCCCCGGGCTCGAGGGTCGAGAAGATCCCTCCTCCGTCGTCGTTGACGACGACCAGGGTCAGGTCGGGGCGCGGCTCGTCCGGGCCGACGAGGAGGCCGCCGGAGTCGTGGAGGAACGTCAGGTCCCCGAGCACGGCCCAGGTCGGCCTCCCGGTCGCCAGGGCCACCCCGGTGGCGGTGGACACCAGCCCGTCGATTCCGGCGAGCCCGCGGTTCGCCACGACCCGCCCCCCGACGGCGCCGGCTGCGGCGAGGTCGAGGTCGCGGACCGGGTTGGAGCTGCCGACGACGACCGTGGCGTCCTCGGGCAGCGCGGACGCGAGGACCGCGGCCACCCCCGGCCCGGTGCCCCACGGCGAAGGCGAGTCACCGAGCGCCGCCGCGAGCGCACATCCGGCGTCCGCCCACTCCCGGGCCCAGTCGCTGGCCGGTGCCGGCGCGCCGGCCGGCTCGGCCGGCGCGTCCGCCGCGAGCGCCGACCACGGATGGACCCGGGCCACGACGTGCGACGGGTCCGGCCACGGCCCACCGCCGGCGACGACCGCCTCGACGACCAGTCCTGGCCGGCGCAGGAGCGCCGCCACCGCCCGGGAGAGGGTGGGGCGGCCGACGACGACGACGCGCTCGGGCGCGTGGGCGTCGACCCACTCGGCCGCGGTGAGGAGCAGGGACCCGTGGCGCACCGCCGCCTCCCGGAGGGCCCGGGGACCGAACGGCTCGGCGACGAGGGGGTAGGCCTGCCGGGCGGCCCAGTCGACGACGGCCGACGCGTCGACGCCGTCGGGCAGGGCACCGACGAGGACGAGCGTCCGGTCCACGTGGCCCGGCGGGTCGGCCGGCACGTCCCGACGCGGGGCAACCGCGACCCACGGGGCGCCGACGGGTCGCCCGTCGAGGGAGTCGGGCCACGCGTCCGCACTGGGGTCCTCGTCCGGGACGAGGGGCTCACGGAGGCAGACGTTCAGGTGGACGGGACCGGGTCGCCCGGACCCGCCCGGCCCGCTGGCGCCCGTGGCGGCGGCGAGGGCGCGGCACACCGTGGCCCGCCACGACGGGACCTGACCCGCCCGTCGGTCCGGCGCGGGCAGGTCCACCGCCCAACGGACCGACTCGCGGAACAGCCCGGGTTGGTGCGTCGTCTGGTTCGCACCGGTGCCGCGCAGCTCGTGGGGTCGGTCGGCGCTGACGACGACGAGTGGCACGCCCGCGTGGTGGGCCTCGAGCACCGCCGGGTGGAGGTTGGCGACCGCGGTGCCCGACGTCGTGACGACGGCCACCGGGGCGCCACCCGAGCCCTTCGACAGCCCCAGCGCGAGGAAGCCGGCCGAACGCTCGTCGACCCGTACGTGGAGGCGCAGCCGGCCCTCGGCCTCCGCTACCGAGGCCGCGTAGGCGAGGGGAGCAGAGCGCGAGCCCGGCGACAGGACGATCTCGCGCACCCCACCCCGGACCAGCTCGTCGACGAGCACCGACGCGATCGCCGTGGAGGGGTTCACGGGCGTGGATTCTGCCACCCCCTTTCGACGACGACCTCGGTCACCGAGCGCACCGGCCGGCCGAGGTAGGCACCGGCCGACGCCCTCCAGGCCGCGACGCCCGGGACGGTGCTGTCCGGCGCCCCCGTCGCGGCGCGCGTCGTCTCGACGTAGCCCTCGATGGCGTGCCGCCCGACGTCGACGGGCGGGCCGTGCCCGGTGCGCACGGTGACCCACGTGTCGTGCTCGGGGTTGGGGGTGAGGTCGAGCCGGGGGACCGGGTCCTCGACGTGCTCCACGGAGAGCACCCGGACCGCTCCGTCGACCGGGAACCCACCCACCGGTGACCCCGTCGTGAGGACGTGGGTCACGTGACGACTGGCCACGACCTGCGCGTCGCTGGCGAGCGCGGCCGCGAGGATGCCGCCCTGGCTGTGCCCGACGACGAGCACCGGACCCTCCCGGTGCCCGGCGGCGGCCCGCCCCCGGGCAAGGTCGAGCGCGGCGAGCGCGCCCGCCGCGGCGACCGTCACACCGCCGGTGACCGCCCGGACGTCACTCGTGAGGTCGAACGGGTTGGCGCCGGCCGCCGGCCCCCACTCCTGGGTGCCCGGGACGACGAGCACCCACGAGGACCCACCGTCGGCCGCCGCGAGCTCGACGACCCGCACGCTCGAGGGCGACATCCCCTCGCCGGCGGCGACGAGGTCGCCAGGCCCCGTGAACTCCCGCGCCGTCCACGTCGCGCGCACCGGGTGCACCACCGGCCGGCTCCCGCCGTCGGTGAGCCACCCGCCCCGAGCCGCGAGGTCGGCGGCGACCGCGACCGACCTCAGGGTGGCCGCGACACCCTCCTCGACCTCCACGTAGGCGCGCGCGAGCGCTCGGAGCCGCACCGCGAGCACCTCGAGGGCGACCGACTCCCCCATCAGGCCTCCGGGTCCCGCGAGGCGGACCACCTGTCCCTCGACCCGCGCCCACCCGGCGAGGGCCGACCAGCCGGCGGCGAACGGCGGCGGGCGGCTCCGCCCCAGGCCGCCGAGCAGGGCACCCGCCTCGGCGCGCAGCACGGTGGCCGTCGCGTCGACGGCCCGGGCGGCGAGGAGCAGCGCCTCTGACCGGACGCCCACCCGGCTCATCCGCCCACCCCCAGCGACCGCATGGTGCTCACCTCCGACCGTACGAGGGCGGCCGTCACGGCTGCCAGCTCGGCGAGGTCGGCCAGGCCCTCGGCGCACGCGGCGAGCCGAGCGCGGCGCTCCTCGACGTGCGCCCAGTACCGGTCGGCCGCCGCACCGGTCCACCAGACGAGTGCGTACCGCCCGAGCGCCGCCCGGTGCCCCTCGACCACCTCGGCGGCGCACCGCGCGCGGACCGCCAACCGCTCCAGCTCCTCCGCCGACCCCTCCACCGGTCCCCCTCTCCTCGGGACCAGCCCACCCGATCGACGCACCGGGCGGCACCCCCTCCGCGCCCCTTGTGGACCGCTCGCCGCCGGGACCGCGCCTGTGGACGGCGCCGGGCGGACCGCGCGGTCAGCTCGGGATGAGGGTGTTGGCGAACACCTGCCAGGCCAGGACCGACTTGGCGACGAGGCTGAGGATGACGTACTGCCGCTCGCCGAAGAGGTAGTCGCGCCAGCGGCCGACCTGCCGGTACTGGAGCCACTGGTTGACCGCGAAGGTGTTGAAGAGCACGAACAGGCTCACGAGGATGCCCCAGACGAAACCGGGCGGCCCGGCGCCGTCGGCGGCGGAGATGTTGACCGCGAGGTAGGCGCCGATCGCGACCCACGGACCGATCCCGGCGACGCAGCCGAACCAGAACGGCGTCCACCACGCACGAGCGCCGCGCGCCGGCCGCGCGCCGCCGCCGTGCATGAGCCCGTTGTTCGTCATCTCCATGAGCCAGCCGAAGAGGATCATCGCGGCGTTCGCGAACCCCAGGGCGACGAGGGCTGCCAGGTCGGTGACCCCGGTGATGAGCGCGATGAGGACGATCATCAGGGTCGACGACAGCGCGTACTCCACCCAGCGGAACCGGTTCCTCCCGCGCTCGAGCTCGCCGAGGTACCGGGGGAAGCCCCACGGCGAGGCGATGAGGAGGTGGAAGAACGCGGAGAGGAAGAGGAACGAGGCGACCGCCCACGCCAGCGGCACGTCCACGACGGGGTTGACCATCCCCTCGGACAACGGCGTCCCGGGCGGCCCCATCAGCGCGAAGGTCGAGACGGGCAGCGAGAAGTCGTTGCCGAGCACGACCATCGCGGCTCCGGACAGCGCGTGGAGCACCCCCATGACGACGTTGAAGGTGCGCAGCGACCGGGCCGTCCGGTCGGGCACCTCGACGGAACGGGTGGTCAGCTCGAGGGGCAGGACGCTCATGACCGACATTCCGCCGACGACCCCCTCACGGATGCACCAGCGGCCGACGGACCTCCGGCGGGGCCGGCGCGGCTAGCGTCCCGGAGGGGGCTCGGGGCTGCGGTCGGTGAGGCAGTACACCCGCCCGCCCGGGTCGCGCATCACGGTCCAGAAGTGGCGTTCGTCGAGGACCGCGGCACCCGCCGCCACGTGCCGCGCGACCTCGGCGGCACGGTCGGCGCACGCGAGGTCGACGTGCCCCCGGACCGGGCCGTGCTCGTCGTCGAGGCGCTGGAGGAGGACCCGCAGCGGGATGTCCGGGGGCCGCCGGAGGTAGGCGAAGCCCGGCTCGTCCGAGTCGCGGCGCTCCCACCCGGTGAGGGCCTCCCAGAACGCCCCCTCGGTCGCCCAGTGGACGCGCGGGACGTCGAGGCAGACCTGGTCGAGGATGCTGGTCAGCCCCTCCCGGACCTGTCCCGTGACGCCGTGCCACGTCGTGAGGCAGAAGGGGAACCCGCCCGGCGAGCGCATGAGGACGACGGTGTCGCCGATCGCCCCGCCACGAACCGCGCCGAGCCCCTCGGCGCGGCGGGCCGTCTCGTGGACGTCGTCGACGTCGAGGTCGAGGTGGACCCCCGGGCCACCGTCCGCGACGGCCTGGAGCTTGACCCACGGCTCCCCGCGGGCGGGCAGCAGCGTCGAGAACTCGCCGTCCTCGCCGCGGGCCGGGGCGATCCGGCTCCGCGTGACGTGCGCCCAGAACCGCCACGACTCGTCGGCCCCGGTGCGCGGGGTGTCGAGGAAGACCCAGGCCCGCCGGACCAGCGGGCCCCCGTCGTCGCCCAGGGTCCGGTCGTTGCCGTTCACCGGGGCGCGCCCTCCCCCAGGGCCGCGTGGCAGGCCACGACGCGCTCACGCCACCAGGCCCTCCGGTCGGGGGGCGCGGCCCACCGGTCGAGCAGCTCCGGGTCGGGCGCGACCCTGCCGATCGGCAGCATCCCGAGATCCGGCAGGAGCGAGGTGCTCGCGACGTCGCCGCCCAGGAGGGCGACGGTCCCCAGGCCGCACGCGTGGTCGAGCCGCGGCAGGGCCGCCGCGAGGGCGACCCCGGCGGCGGTGCCGACGGAGGTGTCGAGGGCGGAGGAGACGACGGCCGGCAGGCCGCACTCCTCGACGACCTCGAGCGCCCGGCGCACCCCGCCGAGCGGGGCGACCTTGACGACGACGAGGTCGGCGGCGTGCAGGTCTCGCACGCGGAGGGGGTCGGCCGCCTTGCGGATGGACTCGTCGGCGGCCACCGGGACGTCGACCCCGCGCCGGGCGAGGACGAGCCGCAGGTCGCTCAGCTCCTCGACGGTGGAGCACGGCTGTTCGGCGTACTCGAGGTCGTAGGCGTCCAGGCGCGCGAGGGCGTCGGCGGCCTCCTCGACGGACCATCCGCCGTTGGCGTCGACCCTGATCCGGCCGGCCGGACCGATCGCGTCGCGCACGGCAGCCACCCGGTCGACGTCGTCGTCCGGCGCCAAGCCCCGCTCGGCGACCTTGACCTTGACCGTGGTGCAGCCGGGGAAGCGGGCCAGCACCTCGGGGACGGCGTCGGCCGGGACCGCGGGCACGGTCGCGTTGACCGGGACCTCCGCACGCAGCGGGGCCGGCCACGACTCCCACGCGGACTCGACCGCGGCATCGAGCCAGCGGGCCGCCTCGTCCGGTCCGTACTCGGGGAAGGGGGCGAACTCCCCCCATCCCGCGGGTCCCTCGACGAAGGCGGCCTCGCGGACCGTGACGCCGCGGAACGGCACCCGCATCGGGATCGCGACGACCCGGAGGCGGTCCAGGACGTCGTCGAGCGGCGGGGCGGTCACCCCACCACCGTAGGCCCGCAGCCCCGGCATCCGGCAGCGGCTAGCGTGTCGGCCGTGAGCGCGATCGAGGGTGTCAGCGAGACGTTCGACCCGCAGGCGTGGGAGGAGGTCGCCGGGTTCGACGACCTCACCGACGTCACCTACCACCGCGCCGTCGGCCTCGGCTGCGTGCGCGTCGCCTTCGACCGGCCCGAGGTCCTCAACGCCTTCCGGCCGCACACGGTCGACGAGCTGTACCGCGTCCTCGACCACGCCCGCCGCACGCCCGACGTCGGGGTCGTCCTCCTCACCGGCAACGGGCCGGGGCCGGACGGCACCGGCTCGGCCGGCAAGTGGTCGTTCTGCTCCGGCGGGGACCAGCGCATCCGGGGCCGCTCCGGCTACCAGTACGCCGGGGGCGACACGGCGGAGACGGTCGACGAGCGGCGGGTCAAGGCCGAGGGCGGCCGGCTGCACATCCTCGAGGTGCAGCGCCTCATCCGGACCATGCCCAAGGTCGTCGTCGCGGTCGTCGGCGGGTGGGCGGCCGGCGGCGGCCACAGCCTCCACGTCGTCTGCGACCTCACCGTCGCCTCGAGGGAGCACGCGCGCTTCAAGCAGACCGACGCCGACGTCGGCAGCTTCGACGGTGGCTACGGCAGCGCGTACCTCGCGCGGATGGTGGGCCAGAAGTTCGCCAGGGAGATCTTCTTCCTCGGGCGCACCTACTCCGCCGAGGACATGCACCGGATGGGCGCGGTCAACATCGTGGCCGACCACGCCGCCCTCGAGGCCGAGGCCCTGCGGGTCGCCCGCGAGGTCATGGGGAAGAGCCCCCAGGCCCAGCGGATGCTCAAGTTCGCCTTCAACCTCGTCGACGACGGCCTCATGGGCCAGCAGGTCTTCGCGGGGGAGGCGACCCGGCTCGCGTACATGACCGACGAGGCGGTCGAGGGCCGCGACCAGTTCCTCGAGAAGCGCGAGCCCGACTGGTCGCCCTTCCCCTGGTACTTCTGAGGCCAACGGCGCCGGGTCCGGGCCCACCGGACCCCCGCACTCACGCGCGACGCACCGAACTGCGCTCGAAGCACC
>DASSQJ010000325.1:0-4062 GCA_035702545.1 Phycicoccus sp. | reverse complement strand
GACCTCGGCATCCCCGAGCCGCAGGAGACTTACTCCTCCTCGGCGCACCTGTTCGCCGAGCTCGACATCCCGCAGGGCGCGACCGGGCGGCTGCCCCGGTCCCAGCGGACCCGGGCGGGCCTGGAGGCCGAGGAGCTCGAGGACCTCGGCGAGACCGGCGGTCGCGGCGGGCCGCGGGGCCGCTCCGGCTCCGGCTCCGGCTCCGGTTCCGGTTCCGGCGGTGGGCGTGGGGACGGCGGCCGGCGTGGCGGCTCGAACCGGCCCGAGGGTGCGGCCCGGGAGGGTGGCACCCGCGAGGGTGGCGGTGCGCGGCGCCGCAACCGTCGGCGGACCCGTGGCGGCCGGTCGGGGGACGAGTCCTCCGGCTGACCGCACCGGTGTGAGGAAGCCGTCCCCCGGATCCCCTGTCCGGGGCCGGGGGCGGCGAGAAGAATCGGTGGCGTGACCAGTCCCACGCTCACGTTCTGGGGGGCCGTCGGCACGGTGACCGGCAGCCGCTTCCTCGTCGAGACCGACGGCTCGCGCGTTCTCGTCGACGCCGGGCTCTACCAGGGGCCCCGCGAGCTGCGGAAGCGGAACTGGGAGGGGCTCCCGCTCGACGCCCGCTCCCTGGACGGGGTCGTCCTCACGCACGCGCACCTCGACCACTGCGGCTACCTCCCCCGCCTGGTGCGGGAGGGCCTCGAGGCCCCGGTCCTCTGCACGGCCGAGACGGCGGAGCTCGCCGCCATCGTCCTGCGGGACAGCGCCCGGCTCCAGGAGGAGGACGCGGCGTACGCGAACGAGGCGGGCTACTCCAAGCACCGCCCGGCCCTGCCGCTCTACGACGAGGGCGACGTCGAGCGGACCCTGCCGCTGCTGCGGCCGGTCCCGCTGCACGACGACGTCCCGATCACCGAGGACTGCCTCGTGACGCTCCGCTCGGCCGGCCACATCCTCGGGGCGACGAGCGTGCTCGTCTCCGCCCCGGGGGCGCGCGTGCTGTTCAGCGGGGACCTCGGCCGCCCCGACCACCCCCTCGTCCTGCGGCGCGAGAACCCGCCGGAGGCCGACGTCGTCGTCGTCGAGTCGACGTACGGCGACCGCGTCCACCCGCCCCCGGCGTCCGACCCCGACGACGACGTCCTCGCCGGCGCCATCCGCCGCACCGTCGCACGCGGAGGCACCGTCCTCGTGCCGGCGTTCGCCATCGACCGCACCGAGCTCGTCCTGCTCCGGGTCGGCGAGCTGATGTCGAGCGGCGCCGTCCCGACCGTGCCCGTCCACCTCGACAGCCCGATGGCCCTGCGGGCGCTCGAGGTCTACCGGCGGGCCCTCTCGGCCGTGGACGCGGCGCTGCTGCCCCCCGGGTGGGACGTCGAGACCTTCGGGGTGCCCGACCTGCGGATCGTCCGCAGTGCCGCGGAGTCCGAGGCGCTCAACGCGCCGAGCCACCCGTGCGTCGTCATCTCGGCGTCCGGGATGGCGACCGGCGGGCGGGTCGTGCACCACCTCGCGCACCAGCTCGGCGACCCCCGGAACTGCGTCGTGCTCACCGGCTACCAGGCGGTCGGCACCCGCGGTCGCGACCTCGCCGAGGGGGCGGGGGAGGTCAAGATGCACGGCCGGTACGTCCCCGTGCGGGCCGAGGTCGTCGTCGACCCGGAGTTCTCCGTGCACGCGGACGCCGACGAGGTCCTGGAGTGGCTGGCCCGGTGCCCGAGCCCGCCGCGCGCGGTGTACGCCGTCCACGGCGAGCCCCAGGCGTCGCGCGTGCTCGCCGACCGGATCGCCGACGAGCTCGGCTGGCTCGCCGTCGTCCCCCGGTTCGGCGAACGAGTGCGGCTGGACTGAGTGCGGCTCAGCCGCCGGTCAGCGTGCTCGTGTCGATGACCGCCCGGTACCGCACGTCACCGGCGACGACACGGTCCCAGACGGCGTCGACGTCGGCGGCGTCGACGACCTCGATGGTCGCCCCGATCCCGTGCTCGGCGCAGAAGTCGAGCATCTCCTGGGTCTCGGCGATGCCGCCGATCTGGGACCCGGCGACCGCCTTGTTCCCGCCGATGAGCGCGCCGGGGCGCACCGAGTAGGGCTGCGTCGGGAGCCCCACGTTGACGACGACCCCGCCCGGCTTGAGCAGGCGGACGTAGTCCTCGATCGGGATGTCGGCGCTCACCGTGTTGAGGACGATGTCGAAGCTCCCCCGCGCCGCGCGCATCGCCTCGGTGTCGGAGGAGGCGATGTGCGCGCTCGCGCCGAGGGCCAGCGCGTCGTCGGCCTTGGCCGTGCTGCGGGAGATCGTCGTCACGGTGGCACCGAGCGCCGCGGCGATCTTGACGCCCATGTGGCCGAGGCCGCCCACCCCGACGACCGCGACGGAGCGGCCGGTGCCGGCACCCCAGCGCCGCAGCGGCGAGTACGTCGTGATCCCGGCGCACAGCAGGGGCGCCGCGACGTCGAGGTCGAGGGCGTCCGGGATGCGCAGCACCATCCGCTCGCTGACGACGACCTCCTGCGCGTAGCCGCCCATCGTCCACTCGCCGTCGTAGCCCTGCGAGTTGTAGGTGCCCACCGAGGGCCTGGTGCAGAACTGCTCCATCCCGTCCTTGCACGGCTCGCACTCGCCGCACGAGTCGACGAGGCACCCGACGCCGACCCGGTCGCCGACGGCGTGGCGGGTCACCTCGTCACCCACCGCGACGACGGTCCCGGCGATCTCGTGGCCGACGGTGAGCGGGAAGTGCGCCGGACCCCACTCCTCGCGCACCGTGTGGATGTCGGAGTGGCAGATGCCCGCGTAGGCGATGGCGATGCGGACGTCGTCGGGGCGCAGGTCGCGACGCTCGATGGTGCCCTGGCGGAAGCCGGACGTCGCGGAGTCGGCGATGAGTGCGGGGGTCGTGGTCGTCATGCCTCGACTCTAGGCGCCGCTCAGAGCGCGTCGAGGATCTGGGCCGCGACCTCGCGGTAGGCCTTGGCCCCCTTGGACGTGCGGGCGGTCGCGAGGATCGAGCGGCCGACGGCGGGGGCCTCGGCGAAGCGGACCGTCTTGGGGATCGGCGGGGAGAAGACCGGCAGGTCGTAGCGGCCCCCGACGTCCTCGAGGACCTCGCGGGAGTGGGTGCTCCGGCCGTCGTAGAGGGTCGGGAGGATCCCGAGGACCTTGAGCTTCTTGTTGAGGATGCGCTTGACGTCGCCGACGGTGTCGAGGAGCTGGCCGACGCCGCGGTGGCTGAGCATCTCGGCCGGCATCGGGATGATGAGGGCGTGCGCCGCGGTCAGGGCGTTGAGGGTGAGCACGCCGAGGCTCGGGGAGCAGTCGAGGAGGATGACGTCGTAGTCGCGCCGCACCGGGTCGAGGGCGCCCTGGAGGGCGTACTCGCGGGCCGGACGGGAGAGCAGCACGGCCTCGGCGCCGGCAAGCTCGATGGAGCTGGGGACGAGGTCGACGCCGTCCTCGCAGCGCACGACGACCTCGGCGAGGTCGGTCCCGCCGACGAGGACGTCGTGGATGGAGGCCTCCACCGCGTCCGGGTCGACACCGAGGCTGAAGGTGAGGCACGCCTGGGGGTCGAGGTCGACGAGGAGGACCCGGCGCCCGGCCTCGGCGAAGGCCGCCCCGAGGGAGGCGACGGACGTCGTCTTCGCCACGCCGCCCTTCTGGTTGGCGAGGGCGATGATCGTCACCTTGCGCTTCGGTGCCATCGAGCGTGCCTTTCGGAAGGTCCCACGGGCCGGGCCCCGATTGTCCCTCACGCCCGTCCGGCGCCACTGCCCCGGGTCAGCACGAAGCGCCGGAACGCCTCCGCCGACGGCAGGAGCGGCCGGCCCTCGATCCAGGCGAGCCCGACCTCGCGGCGCGCACCGTCGTCGGTGAGCGGCAGCAGGCGGGTACGGGCGAAGGTGGTCGGCACCGGGAGGCCCTGGGCCGGCACGACGGAGACGCCGAGGCCGGCGGCGACGAGGCCGCGCACCGTGGGGAGGTCGTCGGCCTCGAAGGCCACCTCGGGTTCGCCCCCCGCGGCCCGGCACAGGTCGAGCACCTGCTCGCGCATCCGCGAGGGCCCGGTCCGCAGGATG
>DASSQJ010000324.1:0-10253 GCA_035702545.1 Phycicoccus sp. | reverse complement strand
GTCGTCGCCGCCGACCCGGAGGGGTCGGTGTACAGCGGCGGGAGCGGCCGCCCCTACCTCGTCGAGGGGGTCGGCGAGGACTTCTGGCCCGCCGCCTACGACCCCTCGCAGGTCGACGAGGTCGTCGCCGTCTCGGACGCGGACTCCTTCGAGATGACCCGCCGGCTCGCCCGCGAGGAGGGCCTGCTCGTCGGCGGGTCGTGCGGGATGGCCGTCGTCGCGGCGCTCCAGGTCGCCCGCTCCCTGCCGGCCGACGCCGTCGTCGTCGTCCTCCTTCCCGACTCGGGGCGCGGCTACCTCTCGAAGATCTTCAACGACGAGTGGATGCAGTCCTACGGCTTCCTCCACACCGAGGGCGAGCGCACCGTCGGCGACGTGCTGCGCGCCAAGTCCGGGGCGCTGCCCGACCTGGTCCACACGCACCCGAGCGAGACCCTGCGCGACGCCATCGAGATCCTCCGGGAGTACGGCGTCTCGCAGATGCCGGTCGTCAAGGCCGAGCCCCCCGTGGTGTCGGGCGAGGTCGCCGGGGCCGTCTCCGAGCGCGATCTCCTCGAGGCGCTCTTCACCGGCAAGGCGCACCTCGCCGACCCCGTCGAGCGCCACATGGGCCCGGGGCTGCCGCTCGTCGGGTCCGGCGAGCCGGTCGCCACGGCCCGGCACGAGCTCGAGGGCAGCGACGCCGTGCTCGTCGTCGAGGACGGCAAGCCGGTCGGCGTGCTCACACGGGCCGACCTGCTCGCGTTCCTCGCGGACTGACCCCCGGTCGAGGTGTCACCGCGCGGAGAGCCGCGCGTCATCACCTCGACCCGGCAGCTTCCCCCTCGGGTCGAGGTGTCACCGCGGGGAGAACCACGCGGCATCACCTCGACCGGCGGACGGGCGGTCCCCTCGGCGACACTGGGGCCGTGACGCGCGAACCACCCCGGTACGAGTCGCCCGCCGACCGCGCCATCCGCGAGGCCCAGGAACGCGGCGAGTTCGACGACCTCCCCGGCGCCGGAAAGCCCCTCGACCTCGGGGACACCGACGACCCGATGTGGTGGGTCCGCCGGCTCGCCGAGCGCGAGCAGCTCGACTTCACCGGGGCCCTGCCGCCGGCCGTCGCACTGCGCAAGGAGGCCGCGACGTTCCCCGAGTCGCTCGCCGGGCTGCGCACGGAGGAGTCGGTCCGCGCCGTGCTCGAGGACTTCAACCGCCGGGTCCGCCGCGACCGGCTGCGGCCGCCCGACCCCGGGATGCCGCAGCTGCTCGCCCCCACCGTCGACGTCGAGGAGGTGCTCGAGCGCTGGCGGACCCTGCGAGCAGCCTCACAGCCGCCCCAGGTTGACCCGCCCGTGACATCGGGAGAGGCTCGACTCCGGCGACGGTGGTGGCACCGGCTCCGCCACCCGACGAGGAAGGGTCGATGAGCGACTACCCCCACCTGCTGGCCCCGCTCGACCTCGGCCACGTGACGCTGCCCAACCGGGTCGTCATGGGGTCGATGCACACCGGGCTCGAGGACCACGCCAAGGACTTCGGCAAGCTCGCCGCCTACCTCGCCGAGCGCGCCCGCGGTGGCGCCGGGCTCATCGTCACGGGCGGCTTCGCCCCGAACGTCGAGGGCACGCTCTACCCGATGGCCTCGAAGCTGACCACCCGTCGCGAGGCCCGACGGCACCGTGAGGTGACCGACGCGGTGCACGCCGCGGGTGGACGCGTCGCGCTCCAGCTGCTCCACGCGGGCCGGTACGCCTTCACCCCCTGGTGCGTCGCCCCGTCCGCGGTGAAGAGCCCGATCAGCCGGTTCCGGCCCCGGGCGCTCACCGACCGCGGCGTCCGGCGCCAGATCCGGGCCTTCGCCCGGGCCGCTCGCCTCGCCCGCGCGGCCGGCTACGACGGCGTCGAGGTCATGGGCTCCGAGGGCTACCTCGTCAACCAGTTCCTCGCGCCGCGCACCAACCAGCGCACCGATCGCTGGGGCGGTTCGCCCGAGAACCGGCGCCGCTTCGCCGTCGAGGTCGTCCGCGCCGTGCGCCGGGCGGTCGGGCCCGACTTCATCCTCGTCTACCGCATCTCCGTCCTCGACCTCGTCGAGGACGGCCAGACGTGGGAGGAGATCACCACCCTGGCCCGGGACGTCGAGGCCAACGGGGCGAGCATCCTCAACCTCGGCATCGGCTGGCACGAGGCGCGCATCCCGACGATCGTCACCTCGGTCCCCCGGGCCGCGTTCACCGACTACGCCGCGCGCCTCAAGGAGCACGTCGGGATCCCGGTGTGCGCGACCAACCGGATCAACACGCCCGAGGTCGCCGAGGAGGTCCTGCGCAGCGGCGCCGACCTGGTCTCCCTCGCCCGGCCGTTCCTCGCCGACCCCGAGTTCGTCCGCAAGGCCGCCGAGGGCCGGGCCGACGAGATCAACACGTGCATCGCGTGCAACCAGGCGTGCCTGGACCACACCTTCCGCAAGCAGCGGGCCACCTGCCTCGTCAACCCGCGCGCGGCCTACGAGACCGAGCTCGTCATCGAGGCGGCCCCCCAGCGGCGCCGGGTTGCGGTCGTCGGCGCCGGCCCTGCGGGGCTCGCGGCCGCGAGCACCCTCGCCGAGCGCGGCCACGACGTCGAGCTCTTCGAGGCCCGCGACCACGTCGGCGGCCAGTTCGACATCGCGATGCGCATCCCGGGCAAGGAGGAGTTCGCCGAGACGATCCGCTACTTCACCCGCCGGCTCGACCTCGGCGGCGTCAAGGTCCACCTCTCCCGCCGTGCCTCGGCCGACGAGCTCGTCGCCGCCGGCTTCGAGGACGTCGTCGTCGCGACCGGGGTCACCCCCCGGCTGCCCGACATCCCCGGCATCGACCACCCCATGGTGATGACGTACGACCAGCTCGTCCGTGGGGAGCGCACCGCCGGCCGCCACGTCGCGGTCATCGGGGCCGGGGGCATCGGCGTCGACGTCTGCGAGTTCCTCACCACCGACGACTCCCCGGCCCTCGACGTGCAGGCGTGGCGCGAGGAGTGGGGCGTCGGGGACCCTGCCGAGACGCGCGGTGGTGTCACGGTCGCGCACCCCGAGCCGAGCCCGCGGCGCGTCGTGCTGCTCCAGCGCAAGGCCAGCGCGATCGGCACCGGTCTCGGGAAGACGACCGGCTGGGTGCACCGGGCGAACCTGCGGGCCAAGGGCGTCGAGCAGGTCACCGGCGTCGCCGCCTACGAGCGGATCGACGACGACGGGCTGCACGTGGCCCTCGGCGAGAAGGGGGCCCAGAAGCGGGTCCTCCCGGTCGACAGCGTCGTCGTCTGCGCCGGGCAGGAGTCGGTCCGCGGGCTCGCCGACCCGCTGGAGGCGCACGGCATCCGCGTCCACGTCGTCGGTGGCGCCGACGTCGCCGCCGAGCTCGACGCCAAGCGCGCCATCCGTCAGGGCACGGAGGTCGCGGCGCGCATCTGACGCGTCACAGGGCCGGCGCCCGACCTGCCGGGGCGGAGGAGACTGGAGGCGGAGCCGTGGGCTCCCGTGGCTCCTCGCCCTCCTCGGGAGGTGTGTCATGACCAGTCACGTGGATGTCCCGACCGGTCGTCACCCGATGTCGCCGGACGTGCGGTGGGCGTGGTGGTGCGTCGTCGCCTGGTTCCCGGCCGTCGTCCTGGCCTTCGTCGTCGGTGAGGGCCTCGCCGCGCTCTTCGGCTACAGCGGCGAGGAGCTGCCGGCGTGGTGGTTCGCTCTCCTCGTCGTGCTCGCCTCGACGGCCGTCCTCGCCGTCCCGACAGCCCTCGCCGTGTGGTTCGACCGACGGGCCCGGCGTTCCGGGGACGACCGTGCCCGGGTGCCGGCGCTGCTCCTCGTCGTGCTCACCGGTGGGTTCGTGCTCGTCAACCTCGGATCCTGGGTGCTGAGGATCGTCTTCGAGGGCTGAGCGCCCCCTCGCTCACCGCGGCCGGGCGAGTCCCGCCGCGTCGAAGGCCGCGTCGAGGCGGCGGGTCAGGGACCCGGACATGCCGGCCGTCCGGTGCTGGTCGAAGGCCGCCCGCACGGCCGCCATCGCCGTTCGCGCCGTGACCCCAGGACGGATGTCCGTGGCCGGGTCGGCACCCGCCCGCGCGTAGGCCGCCCCCACGAGGGCCGACTCGAGCCGCGAGCCGGCACCGGAGAGCCGGTCGGCCAGCTCGGGGGACAGCTCGGCGAGCCGGCGGCGCATCCGCCACAGCTCCTCGTCCTCGGCCAGGGCGACGACGTGGGCGCTGACGACGGCCCGCACCGCCACGTCGAGCGGCTCCTCCGCCGGGCGGGCGAGGACGTCGCCGGCGAGCCGGTCGCCGGCCTCGGGGTCATAGCCGACGAACGCGTCCTCCTTCGTGGGGAAGTAGTTGAACAGCGTCCGAGGGGAGACCGCTGCGGCGGCGGCGATGTCGTCCGCCGTCACCTCGTGGAGGCCGCGGTCGAGCGCGAGCGACAGCGCGGCCCGGTGGATGCGCGCCCGGGTCTCGCGCTTCTTGCGCTCCCGGATCGACCCGGCGTCCTGCGGCGTCGGCCCGGCTCGGTGCACCGGGCGCTCGTCCGTCGTCACGCCACCAGTATGCGCCGGGTGCAATTTTGCAGTCAGTGCAAAAGAGAATATGCTTGGCTCATGCAAACAACGACGGACCCGCGCCTCAGCGAGGTGCTGTCGGCCGTCTTCGGGCAGATGTCGAAGGCCATCGGGCGCAGCCCCGGCCTGCTGACGCGGGGCGACTACACCGTCCTCGGGCTCACCGCCGCGCTGGGGCCGCGCCGGCTCTGCGAGATCGCCGACGCCGAGGGGCACGACCCGTCGACGACGAGCCGCCGGATCTCCGCCCTCGTCGACCGTGGCCTCCTCGAGCGCACGCCCGACCCCGACGACGGCCGCGCCCACCGGGTGCACCTCACCGGCCCCGGTCGCGACCTGCTCGAGGCGGAGCGCGCCCGCCGGGCGGCCCTCGTCGAGGACGCCCTCCACGACTGGGACGCCGCCGACCGCGAGGCGCTCACCCGGCTGCTCTCCCGACTCCACGACACCCTGGCCCGCACCTCGGGCCGCACCGAGAGGACCTCATGACCACCGCCACCCCCACCGCCGGAGCCCAGGCCCCGGCCCGGCCCGAGCCCTACCGGCTGAGCCCCGAGGCATCCCGGGTCTTCGTCGGGCTCATGCTCGGCATGCTCGTGGCCTCGATCAGCCAGACGATCGTGGGACCGGCGATGCCGCGCATCGTCGCCGAGCTCGGCGGGATGGACCACTACAGCTGGGTCGCGACGGCCGCGATGCTCGTCTCGGCGATCACCGTGCCGATCGTCGGCAAGCTCTCCGACCTCTACGGCCGCCGCGGCTTCTACCTCGGCGGGCTCGTCGTCTTCATGGTGGGGTCGGTGATCGCCGGCTTCGCCCAGTCGTTCTGGGTGCTCGTCGCGGCCCGGGCAATCCAGGGCCTCGGCATGGGCACGGTGATGCCCTTGTCCCAGACGATCATCGGCGACATCATCCCGCCGCGTCAGCGGGGCAAGTACCAGGGGCTCATGGGCGCCGTGTTCGGCGTGACGTCGGTGGCGGGGCCGCTCGCGGGCGGGTTCATCACCGACCACTTCGGATGGCGGTGGCTGTTCTTCGCGGCCGTCCCCTTCGGTGTCGTCGCGACCCTCGTCATCGCCCGGTTCCTCCATCTGCCGCACCAACGACGGGACGCACGCGTCGACTCGCTCGGAATCGCCACCCTGGCCGCCGCGCTCGTCGCGATCCTCCTCGCCACCTCGTGGGGCGGCACGACCTACCCGTGGGGCTCCGCGACGATCATCGGCCTCTACGCCGTCGGGGCGCTCGCCCTCGTCGCGTTCGTCCTCGTCGAGCGGCGCGCGAGCGAGCCGGTCATCCCGCTCCGGCTGTTCCGGTCCTCGGTGTTCACCGCGAGCAACCTCGCGAGCTTCGGCCTCGCCATGGTGATGTTCGGCGCGATCATCTACATCCCGGTCTACGCCCAGGGCGTGCTCGGGGTCGACGCGACGAACTCCGGGCTCATCCTCGCGCCGCTCATGCTCGGCTTCATCGTCATGGGCATCCTCGCGGGTCTCGTCATCACCCGGACCGGCCGGTACAAGGCGATCATGGTCGCCGGCGTCGTCGTCATGGGCGCCGGGCTGTGGCTGCTCACCCGGCTGACCTGGCAGTCCTCGCAGGGTCAGCTCACGATCGCGATGGTCGTCCTCGGCGTCGGCATCGGGATGGCGATGCAGCAGTACACGCTCGTCGTCCAGAACTCGGTCGAGCGGCGTGACCTCGGGGTGGCGACCGCGTCCAGCCAGTTCTTCCGGAACGTCGGCTCGACGGTCGGGATCGCCCTGTTCGGCACGGTCCTGACGAGCGGGCTCGGAGCGGCCATCGCCGGACACCTCCCGCCGGCGGTCGCGGCGCAGATGCCGGCGGGCTCCGCGGACGTCGGGTCGGTGCTCGACCCGTCCGCCCTCGCGAAGCTCCCGCCGGTCGTCGCCGACGCCGTGCGACAGGGTCTTGCCGAGCAGCTCCACGAGGTGTTCCTCATCGGCCTGCCCATCGTCGCCCTCGTCCTCGTCGCGACCCTCGCCATCGAGGCGCTCCCGCTCCGGGAGACCGCCCACGCCGAGCCGGAGCACCGGGTGGAGGAGGAGCTCGAGGAGCTCGGCCACGAGCTGCTCGACACGATGTCCCAGTCGGCCGCGACGAGGGAGCCCGACCCGGCTCGCTGAGGAGCTCGTCGGGCCGGACGACGCGGGGCCACCGAGAAGCTCCCCACTGGAGCTTCTGCGTGCCGACCCGGTGGGAGTCGACGCTGCCTGACAACCTTTACCGGCGACCAGCCGCTGGAGGAGGGTGTGACCGTGTCCGGGCAGCGACCTGCCCCGTCGAGCGAGTCCCTCACGACGGGTGGGGGCTTCGACGCGTACGTCGCGGCACGGGGCGGGGATCTCCTCCGCTCCGCCTATCTGCTGACGGGCGACCACCAGCGGGCGGAGGACCTCGTCCAGACCGCGTTGTCGAAGGTCTGGCCGAGATGGGACCGGGTGGTGGCCGGCGACGCCAGCCCCCACGCCTACGTCCGCCGCGTCATGGTGACGACGTACATCGCGTGGTGGCGCCGCCGCTGGAACGGCGAGCACCCGACCGACGTGCTGCCGGAGCCGACGACCCCCGTTCGCGACGAGCCTGATCGGGTGGACCTCGTCCGCGCGCTGGCGACCCTGCCGCGCGGCCAGCGCGCGGTGCTCGTGTTGCGCTACGTCGAGGACCTGTCGGAGGCACAGACGGCGAAGGCGCTGGGGTGCAGCGTCGGCACCGTGAAGAGCCAGTGCTCACGTGGGCTCGCGGCCCTGCGTCGCAGCCCGTTGCTCGCTGCGGATGAGGAGCCGGCATGAGGGACCTCGAGGCCTCGCTGCGGGAGCTGGGACACCTGGACCCCGGGCCCGTGGACGCTGCGCGGCTCGCTTCCGGCGCGCGGCGGCGCGCGACGCACCGTCGCCGGCGGGCCGTCCTGGCCTCGGGGGTCGCCGTCGTCGTCGTGGCCGCCGTGGGCCTGACGCTCGCGTTCGCACGGGTCGGGAGTGATCGCAGCCTCGCTCCGCTGCCCGCCGGCCCCAGTCCACTCGCCGTGGCGCGCACCATCGGTGTCGACGCGGCGCGGCCGACGGAGCCCACGACCCTCTCGACGACGCGCACCCTCTGGCTGGACCCGGCGAACGATCTGGACACCGACCGGTACCTCGGTCTCACCGAGGACGGGCTCGTGGTCCGCGCCGTGTTCACGGCCGAGGGCATGCGGACCGACGTCTCGCTCGTCGACCCCGTGTCGGGGCGGGTCGACCGGCTGCCGGCGCCACCGGCCGGGGTCGGGGAGCCGCGAGCCGTCTCGCTGGCCCCGGACCGCCTGGTGTTCCTCGTCTCCGGCCACTCGTGGGCCGACTCCACCCTGCGGTTCGATCGAGAGTCGCGCCGGTGGAGCCTCGGAGCGATCGTCCCGCCCGAGGACCCGGGCCACTGGCTCGGGTACCACGCGGAGATGGGCCCGGACGATCGCATCTACCTCGCCTCGGACACCGGCACGGCGCGCCAGCTCTGGTGGTCCGTGCCCGTCACCGGCGGAGCGGTCCGCCGGGAGGCGGCCCTGGAGGGGCTGGGGTTCGGCTGGGACGACGGAGACCTCGTGACAGTGGACCGGGCGGGTCGAGTCGTCGTTACGCACAGCGGTGCACGCCGCGTGGTGTCGGCGGCCCCGCCGGCTGGGTGCACCTCACCGGGCGCGGGGGTGATGGCCGCGCCTCCCGGAGTGGACGTGGCGGGTGACTTCCTCCTCGTCACCTTCACGTGTCGCGAGGGGCCGCGCCTCGTCGTCCTCGACGACCGGGGGAAGGGCGTCCTGGCCCTGCCCGGGATGGTGGCCCGCATCGCCACCGGCAGCGACGGCGCGCTCATCGCCTTGGGGGAGCGGATGGACCTCTACTACCTCGACCCGGCGGCGGGGGAGCTGTGGAACCTCGGTCGCCGGCTGCACGAGGACCTCGTGGCGACCGCTGGTGGGCTCATGCTCTGGAACGAGCCGGGACCGACCGACTCGGACAAGGTGTACGACGTCGTCTACCACGTGGCGCGTCACCCGTAGGGGTGACCGGCCAGGGCGCACGGCCGAACCGAGGCCACGCGCAGAAACTCCCGTCGCACCGGGAAGTTCGGCGGGGCGGCGGGAGCTTCCGCGTGCCCGCGCGGCGGGATGGACCGCCGCCGCCGTGGCGGTCAGTCGGTCGGGGCGGCGGAGCCGGGCAGCGTGAGTCCGGTGGCGGCCAGCCGAGCCTCCTTCGCCTCCGCGATCGCCCGGTCGGCCAACGAGCAGCCGTAGGGACCGTGGTTGCAGTAGCCGCCGGGGTTCTTGTGCAGGTACTGCTGGTGGTAGTCCTCGGCGTAGTAGAAGGGTCCGGCCTCGGAGGCGGGGGCGAGCGTCGTGGTGATGGCGCCCCGCCCCGCCTCGGTGAGCACCCGCTGGAACGCCTCGCGCGTCGTCCGCGCCGCGGCCTCCTGCCCGGGCGTCGTCCAGAACACCGCTGACCGGTACGCCGTGCCCACGTCGTTGCCCTGGCGGTTGCCCTGGGTGGGGTCGTGGTTCTCCCAGAAGGCCTTGAGCAGCAGCTCCGGGCTCGTCCGCGTCGGGTCGTACGCGACGAGGACCGTCTCGGCGTGGCCGGTGCGACCCGTGCACGTCTCCTCGTAGGTCGGGTTGGGGGTGAATCCACCCATGTACCCGGCGGCCGTCGTGACGACGCCGGGGAGCCGCCAGAAGATCCGCTCCACGCCCCAGAAGCAGCCCATCGCGACGTAGAGCACCTCGGTGCCCTCGGGCCACGGGCCCTCGAGCGGGGTGCCGAGCACCTCGTGCGTCGTCGGCACGGGGAAGACCCGGTGGTCGCGGCCGGGCAGGGCCTCGTCGGGGGTGGGCAGGGCGGTCTTGGCGCGCGATCCGAAGAGCATGTGGGGAGAACACGACCGGTGCGGTGGTTCATCCCCGGCCCACTGGCCGGACCGTCCTCGTCCGAACGGCCAATAGTTAAAGGAAGGGTAAAGAAATCCCATAGAACCGCTGGTCGGCGTGGTTTCCTGAGATCACGCCCGGGGGCTGATGGGGATCCGGTTCGGGTGCGAACGTCCGTCGAGGAGAGGGAGTGCGCCGTGCCCGAGGTGACCCGTCGCCGCATCGTCGCCGGTGCCGCGTGGGCGGTCCCGGTGATCCTCGTCGGGCAGCCCGCGGCGGCCGCCAGCTGCTCCGGGCCGGTCACCTACTACACCCCCGCGCTCACGGTCACGAGCTCGACGACGACCAAGCTCGAGAACGGCCACACCATCGGCCACCTCTACTTCACCATCACCAACGACGGCACGACGAACATCCCCGCCGGGACGACGTACTCCGTCACCATCACCGCGGAGAAAGCGCCGGGGAACGAGAGCAAGGACATCCTCGTCACGGCCCAGTCGGCCGGTATCTCCCCGACGGGGCCCGTCCGGTTCAACCCGAACGGCGGCGGGACCGCGGT
The DNA here is from genome assembly GCA_035702545.1 of Phycicoccus sp. GTDB lineage: Bacteria > Actinomycetota > Actinomycetes > Actinomycetales > Dermatophilaceae > DASSQJ01. Next base: position 202 of record DASSQJ010000324.1, on the reverse strand, counting down.
GACGACGAAGACGTACACACTGGTCCTGCCGGCCGACGTCGTGCCGGGGGGCAAGGTCGTCGCGGACTGGTACATCGACAGCGAGACCGGTGTCGGCGCGACCAGGCTGCGCCTGGACGCCGTTCTCACGCGGTACACCCTCGACTCCTGCGGACAGACGACGCAGGGCACCCCCATCACGGTCACGTCGTACTGGGGGGCG
>DASSQJ010000323.1:0-4930 GCA_035702545.1 Phycicoccus sp. | reverse complement strand
GTGGGCTGCGATATCGTCTGCTTCCGCTACGCCCCCGGCAGCCTCGCCCCCGAGCGGCTCGACGCGGTCAACCACGAGCTCGTCCTGCTCGTCCAGGAGAGCGGGGTCGCCGTCGTCACGGAGAGCACCGTCCGGGACGCGGTCGTCGTCCGGGTCGCGATCGGCAACCACCGCACCCGCACCGAGGACCTCGACCTCCTCGTCGAGACCGTCCTCCGGTTGGGACCGGAGGCCGACGCCGCCGTGCCGGCGTGAACCGGCCGGCTACCACCATCCCTGGCGGCGCGCCCAGCGGAGCAGCCATGTCGACAGCCCGGCCATGAGGAGCACGACGACGCCGAGCGGGAGCCACGCGGTGTGGTCGCCGACGATGAGGTTCATCCCGAGCACCCCGGAGATGGCGGCGACCGGGAGGGTGATCGCGGCGATGACCGCGAGCCGCTCGGCGGCGATGGTCATCCGGGTGTCGGTCCGCGCGCGGTAGAACGCGGTGACCCCCTCGAGGAACTCGAGCTGGCTGCGCGTCACCCGCTCGAGCCGTGCGTACTGGTCGCGGAGGTCGTCGAGGAGCCGCAGCTCCGCCTCCGGGCGGCTGCTCCCGAGGCCGACCGCCCGACCGACGACCTCGGCGCCCTGCGCCGCCATCGTGCTCACGGTGAGGAGCGTGTGGCGCACCGTGAAGAGCTCGTCGAGGAACTCCTGCGGGCTGTCGTCGTCCTCCCGCCGCATCACCCGCTGCTCGAGCAGCCCCACCTGCTGGGCGAACTCGTTGACGAGCCGCTCCTGGACGTTGGTGAGGGCCGAGACGACGGCGTAGGCGAGGGCCACGGGCGATGCCGGCCGCAGGCGTCCGGCGTCGACCCGTGCGGCGACGTCCTCGGACTCGCGGAGCATCGTCTCGAGCGGGACGACCGGGTTGCGGGGGCCGTGGACCGTGACGAGGAAGTGCGGCCCGATGTAGAGGTCGGTCTCGAGGTAGTGGACGTGCCCCCCGGCGCCCGGCTCCGGGCGGTGCAGTGCGAGGTAGAGGACGTCCCCGTAGGCGTGGAGGCGCGCGATGTGGTTGCGCGACAGGCCGTCCTCGGCCGCCTTGGGGTGGACCCCGAACCGGTGGACGAGCAGCTCGGCCGTCGACTCGTCGGGCTCGGGCACGTCGACCCACACCCAGGTCCGCTCGTCGGTGAGCAGCGTCGGGAGGTCCGCCGCGTCGTGCCGCTCCACCGACGCATCGCCCCGGGCGAAGGCCCGTACCGCCATCGCGGCCATGGGGGAACTGTAGTCAGACGGCTCAGGGGGTGGGTGGCTCCCAGCCGGTGCGGCGGGCCCACTCCCGGCACCGGACGTCCGCGGCGTCGAACCACGGCTCCTTGGCGACGGCGTAGTCGTCCATCGCGGTGAGGCTGGTGGCCAGGCCCGACTTCACCGCGGCGTAGTCGGCCCGGGCGTCGCCGTCGCCGCGCAACCAGTCCCGGAAGAGCAGCGCCCAGGCCCATCCCGGAGAGCCGACCTCGCGCACGTGGACGTGGGCGACCCGGCCGGGGTCGCACGACCCGTGGAACCGCTTGGCCCAGACGGTGCCGTCCTTGCCGCGGTCCCCCCGGTTGTCGTCGACGCGCGGGAAGCCCATCGCCCGCATGCCGTCGACGAAGGAGGGGGCGTCGGCGTCCGCGAGCCGCCGGACCCCGACCTGGAGGTCGACGACGTCCTTGGCGAGCAGCCCCGGCACCGACGTCGAGCCGATGTGGTCGAGGCTGACGGCTGCGTCCCCGACCCCGTGGCGGATGCGCGCGAGGAGCCGGGCGGCCTGGGCCGGCCACGTCGGGTCGGGCGCGGAGAGGACCGGGGTCGCGAGCCTGCTGCGGATGCCGTGGCGCAGGTGGTCCTCGAACGGCTCGATCCGCTGGTGCCACAGCCGGCGGACAGCCACCTCCAGTGCCTCGCGAGGACCCTCGTTGTCGAGCCAGACGTCAGCGGCGGCCCGACGCGCAGCATCGTCGGCCTGCGCCGCGACCCGGGCCCGGGCGTCCGCCTCGGTCATCCCGCGCTGGTCCACGAGCCGACGGACGCGTACCTGTTCGGAGGCACCGACGACGACGACGAGGTGGTACTCCCCCGCCATCCCCTTCTCGACGATGAGCGGCATGTCGTGGACGACGACGGCCTCGGCCGGGAGCGCCGCGACGAGCTCGGCGGTGCGGGCCCAGATCGCCGGGTGGGTGATCGCCTCCAGGTCGCGGAGCGCAGCGGGGTCCCCGAAGACCAGCCGGCCGAGGGACGCGCGGTCGAGGGCGCCGTCGGCCCGGAGGACCTCGGACCCGAAGCGCTCGGCCACCGCTGCGAGGCCCGGCGTGCCCGGCTCGACGACCTCGCGGGCGACCGCGTCGGCGTCGACGACCCGGGCCCCGAGGGACGCGAGGGCGGCGGCGGCGGTGGACTTGCCGGACCCGATGCCCCCCGTGAGCCCGACGCGCAGCATGGGGCCGACCCTAGCGCCCGCCGGTCCTCAGCCGTCGGCGAGGCGGGCCGGGAAGCCCCCGGTCGCGACCGGTCCCCAGCGGGTCGGCGTGATGCGCAGCAGGGACTTGCCCTGGTCGACCATGGCCTTCCGGTACTCCGCCCAGTCCGGGTGCTCGCCGGAGATGTTCCGGAAGTACTCGACGAAGGGCTCGACGTCGTCGGCCGCCTCGAGGACCTGGCAGTCGCCGTCCACCTGCACCCAGGCGCCGCCGAAGTCGTCGGAGAGGACGAGGACCGAGACGCGCGGGTCGCGGCGGGCGTTGCGGACCTTGGCCCGCTCGGGGTAGCTCGTGACGACGATACGGTCGGCGTCGTCGACGCCGCCGGTGACCGGCGACGCCTGCGGGCGACCGTCGGCGCGGGTCGTCATCAGGACCATGTGGTGCCGGGGACGGACGAACTCCAGGAGTCCGTCGAGGTCGACGTGGGCGGTCGTCGCGATGGTGCGTGCCATGCCGCCACCCTCGCACGCGTGGGCGTCGGACCGGCACCCGGGCGACGAGAACCTTCACCGAGCGACGGAAAGCGAACCCGTCGCCCGCTGAAGGTTCCGGCATCCGGAGAGAAAGTTGGGAGGGGATTGTGGTGGGCCCGGGTCAGTCGCGGGGGGCCCAGGCGGAGTAGTCGCTGCGCCCGACGGGCCGGTCCTGGAGCTCGCCCCGCCCGTCCGGGACCGGGATCTCGCGGCCGTCGGTGACGAGGCGGACCGAGCTGGCGTCGGTGTCCGCCGTGACGGTGTAGACCAGCTGTGCCATCGCCCCGACCTGGTCGTGCACCGGCAGCCGGTCGAAGCCCGCAGGCATGCTCAGCCGGGCCACGGTGCCCGTGATCGTCCCGGTCGGGGCCGTCGGCGCGATCGGGATGGCGGTCCGCAGCCCGGCGGCCACCTCCGCGGGGGACAACGGCTGGGTCAGGGCCAGCATGCTCGTGCGGACCTGCCCCGACGCCTGGACGGTCCGCCGCACCGGGACCAGCCGGTCCCCGCGCAGCAGGAACGTGTCGACGGTGACGAGGCGGGCGTCCGGACCCGGGACCGAGCGCTCAGTCTGCGGGACCCCGGCCCGGACGAGCTCCGGGTGGTCCTGCGGCTGCAGACCGCACGCCGCGAGGGTGACGAGGGCCCCGAGCGCAGCCAGCGACACCGCGAGGGAGCGGTGGGCCTCAGCGGCTCGGCTCGAGCGGGAGCTCGACGACAAAGCGGGCACCTCCCTCCGGGGAGCTCGTGACCCGGACCGTCCCCCCGTGGAGGCCGACGTGCCGCAGGACGATGGCCAGGCCGAGCCCGACACCGGAGGCCGTCGTGCCGTGGCCGCGGGTGAACCGGTCGAAGATGCGCTCCTGGAGCTCCTCGGGGACGCCGGGCCCGTGGTCGTCGACGAGGACCCTCACCGACCGGTCGGCGCGCTCGACCCGCACCCCGGTGCACCCGCCCCCGTGGCTCTCGGCGTTCCCGACGAGGTTCGCGATGACCCGCTCGAGCCGGCGCTTGTCCACCTCGAGGCTGACCGTGCGGGCGTCGTCGGCCACCGTCGTCACCGGGCGCCCGGCGACGCCGTCCGCGGCGCGGCGGACGAGGTCGCCGACGAGCACCCGGTCGAGGACGAGCTGGTCGCCGGCCTCGTACCGGGCGATCTCGAGCAGGTCGATGACGAGGTGCCGGAACCGCTCGAGCTCGTCGGCCAGGAGGCTCACCGGCTCCCGCAGTGGCTCGGGGAGGCTGTCCTCGCGGTTGAGGATCACCTGCATCGAGTTGAGCATCGTCGTCAGCGGGGTCCGCAGCTCGTGGCTGACGTCGGTCGCGAAGCGCGCGTCCGCGATGACCCGGCGGTCGAGGTCGGCGACCGTCGCGTTGAAGGACTCGGTGATCGGCTGGAGGTCGGGGTCGTCGGCGTCCTCGAGACGCACCCCGAGGCGTCCGGACGCGACGGCGGCGGCGGCCTCGTTGAGCCGGGTGAGCGGCCGCAGTGCCACGCGCGTCGCGCCCCGGCCGACGGCGACCCCGAGGAGCACGGTGACGACGGTCGCGGCCGCGAGGCCGAGGGTGAGCGCCCGGGTCGCCTGCTCCGTCCCGGTCATCGGGTACAGCTCGAAGAAGGCGGCGTCCCGCGCCGGGACCGGGACCCCGACGGCGAGGTAGAGCGTGCCGTCGACGCTGATCCGCTGGGTGGCGACGTGCTGGGCGCGCACCGCCTCCTGGAGCTCGGCGGGCAGGGCGGCCGGGCCGAGGGTCGGCGAGGAGGCGTACCAGCGGTCGCCGACGCTGACCAGGGCCGCGGCGGCCTCCGTCCGGGGCAGGTCGCCGAGGGCCGCGGTGGCGGGTGGACCCTGCACCCCGAGGCGGGCGTCGAGCTGGCCGGCGTCGAGGGAGGTCGCCGTGAGGGCGGCCGCGCGGGCGTCGCGGAGGACGGACTGG
>DASSQJ010000322.1:0-14973 GCA_035702545.1 Phycicoccus sp. | reverse complement strand
CGTACTTCGCGAGGAGCCGCTTGTCGAGCGACCCGGCGTTGACGCCGATCCGGATCGAGACGCCGGCGTCCTTGGCGGCCCGGGCGATCTCCTTGACCTTGTCGTCGAACTGGCGGATGTTGCCGGGGTTGACCCGGACGCCGGCGCACCCGGCGTCGATGGCGGCGTAGACGTACTTCGGCTGGAAGTGGATGTCGGCGATGACCGGGATCTGCGACTTGCGGGCGATGGCCGGCAGGGCGTCGGCGTCGTCCTGGCTCGGGCAGGCGACCCGGACGATGTCGCAGCCCGCCGCGGTGAGCTCGGCGATCTGCTGGAGCGTGGCGTTGACGTCGGTCGTCGGCGTCGTCGTCATCGACTGGACCGAGACGGGAGCGTCACCACCGACCTCGACCTTGCCCACGCGGATCTTCCTGCTGGCCCGGCGGGGGGCGAGGACGGGCGGGGGCGCGGCGGGCATACCGAGGGAGACGGACATGGAACCAAGGGTACGGTCCGTTGCTCAGAGGACCATGACCGAGCACCCGGCCACCACAACCACCGCCGCCACGTCGTTCGCCGCCGCCCTGGCCGACGACCGCGAGGCGGAGCTCGCGCGCGCCGAGGTGCTCCGGCTGCGTGCCGAGGCCACCGGGGTCCGCGGCGAGGTCGCCGAGCTGAGGGCCCGGCACGAGCGCGAGCTCGCCGACGTCGACCGGCTCCGCGGGCTGGGGCCCCGCGCGCTGCTGGCGACCCTTCGTGGCTCGCGGTCCGCCGAGCTGCACCGGGAGGAGGCCGAGGAGGGCACCGCCCGGGCAGCCGCCGTCGCGGGGCTCGCCCGCCTCCACGCCCTCGAGGCCCGGGCCGAGGAGGTCGACCGCAGGCTCGCCCGGCTCGGCGACACGGCCGGCCGCCGCGAGGCGGCGGCACAGGCCTACGCCGAGGAGCTGCGCACCTCGACCCACCCGGTGGCACCGGAGGTCGACCGGGTCCTCACGGACCTGGCCGCCGCCCGCGCGGAGCTGGCCGAGCTGGAACGGGTCCGCGAGGCGGGTGCCCGCGCCGCCGCGGCGCTCGACAGCGCCCGTCGCCAGCTCTCGTCCGCCGACGGCTGGTCCGCGTACGACACCTTCGCCGGCGGCGGGATGCTCTCCTCCTCGCTCAAGCACTCCCACGCCGAGGACGCCTCCCGGAGCATCGCCACGGCCCAGGACGCCCTCGTCGAGTTCGCCGGTGCCCTGCGCGACCACGGCCCGGTCACCGCGCTGCGGGCCGACCTCGGCATCGGCGGCGGTACGCGGACCCTCGACGTCTGGTTCGACAACGTCCTCACCGACTGGTCGGTCCGCTCGCGCATCAAGGACGCGGCCGGGCGGGTCGACGGGGCCGCGGTGGCGGTCCGGGAGTCGCTCACGGCGACGGCCCTCGAGGCTGCCGCCCTCACCGCCCGCATCGACGAGCTCGTCCGCCGTCGGGACAGCCTTCTCGGCGCGTGACCCGAGTCAGCCGCCGAGGTTGATCGGCTTGACGATGTCGGCGTAGATGAGGAGCAGCGACATCCCGAGGAGCACCACGGAGACCGAGTACGCCAGGGGCAGGGCCTTCGCGACGTCGACGTAGCCGGGGTCCGGGCGGCCGCGCAGGCGGGCCCACTGCCGCTTGGTGCCCTCCCAGAGGGCGCCGGCGACGTGACCACCGTCGAGCGGGAGCAGCGGGATGAGGTTGAAGACGAAGAGCATGATGTTGAGCGCGGCGAGCAGCCCGACGAGGAAGAAGAACTTGTCGACCGGCTCCTGGCCGATGAGGGAGTCGTAGCGCCCGGCCCCGGCCTCCCCGGCGACCCGGCCCACGCCGACGACCGACATCGGGCTGTCGACCGAGCGCTGCTCCCCGCCGAAGGCCGCCCCCCAGACGCCGACCATCCGCTCGGGGAAGTGGACGAGCGCCTGGGCCGTCCCGCTGACGCTGTTCCACAGGATGCCGGGCACCGCCGTCACCGACTGCGGCTCGTACGCGGTCGGCACGCGGGTCGACACGCCGAGGAACCCCGCCTCGGTCGTCTCGACGGTTCCGTCGGCGCGGGTCACCGGGTTGCCCTGGGCGTCGAGCACGGGCACGAGGTTGCGGATGGGGGTCGCGGTCACGGTGAGCTGCCGGCCGTCACGCTCGAGGACGATCTCGACCGGCTGACCGGTCTCAGGGCGGATCAGGGTCCCGACCTCCCGGTTGTCCTGGACCGTGGTCCCGTCGATGGAGATGATCGTGTCGCCGGGGCGGATGCCGGCCTCGAGGGCGGGCGTGCGGGGCTGGCCCTCGCACGAGGACGTCGACGCCGCCTCGGTGACCGGCACGACGCACTCGGACACCGCCGCGACGACGGCCCCCGGCTGGGGGGTCTGCAGCCCGTGGACGGTGACCATGAAGGTGAGCAGCACGACGCCGATGATCAGGTTCATCGTCGGGCCGCCGAGCATGACGGCGAGCTTCTTCGGCACCGACAGCCGGTAGAAGACCCGGTGCTCGTCGCCGGGGCGGACCTCCTCCTGGCTCGCTGCGCGGGCCTCGTCGACGAGCTGGCTGAACCGCCCGGTGCTCGAGACCCGCACGGTGCCGGGGGCGTCCCCGGGCCGGGGCGGGAACATCCCGATCATCCGGATGTAGCCCCCGAGGGGCACCGCCTTGACCCCGTACTCGGTCTCGCCGCGGCGCCGCGACCACACGGTCGGGCCGAAGCCGACCATGTACTGCGTGACCCGGACCCCGAAGCGCTTCGCCGGCAGGAGGTGCCCGACCTCGTGCAGGGCGATCGACGCCGCGACCCCGGTGGCCATGAAGAGGACCCCGAGGACGAACGCGAAGGTGGTCACCTACATCTCTCCCGTGCTCTCGTGGTGGGGCGCAGCCCCGACGAGGTCGCCGGCCGCACGCCGCGCCCACCGGTCCGCGGCGAGCACCGACTCAACGCTCGAGGCGTCGAGTTCGCTCCCATTGTGCGCCTCGACGACCCGTTCGACGGTGTCGACGATGTCGGTGAACCGTATCCGCCGCTCGTGGAAGGCGTCGACGCACACCTCGTTCGCCGCGTTGTAGACGGCCGGGAAGGTCCCGCCGGCCACCCCGACCCGGCGGGCGAGGCGCACCGCCGGGAAGGCCTCGTCGTCGAGCGGGTGGAACTCCCAGGACTGCGCGCGGCTCCAGTCGCACGGGACGTCGACGTCCTCGAGCCGGTCCGGCCACGACAGGCCGAGCGCGATGGGCACGAGCATCCGCGGCGGCCCGAGCTGGGCGATCGTCGAACCGTCGTGGAACTCCACCATCGAGTGGATCTGCTGCTGAGGGTGGACCACGACGTCGATCCGGTCGAACGGGATGTCGAAGAGCAGGTGCGCCTCGATGACCTCGAGGCCCTTGTTGACCAGGGTCGCCGAGTTCGTCGTGATGACCCGGCCCATCGCGAAGTTGGGGTGGGCCAAGGCCTGCTCCGGGGTGACGTCGGCGAGCTCGGCCCGGGTGCGACCGCGGAACGGACCACCGCTCGCGGTGACGACGAGCCGCCGCACCTCCTCGGCCCGGCCGCCGCGCAGGCTCTGGGCGATCGCGCTGTGCTCCGAGTCGACCGGGACGACCTGCCCCGGGGCGGCGGCCGCCGTGACGAGCGGACCGCCGATGATGAGCGACTCCTTGTTCGCCAGCGCGAGGGTCGACCCGGCGGCGAGCGCCGCGAGGGTGGGCCGCAGCCCGATGGCACCGGTCACCCCGTTGAGCACCACGTCGGCCCCGCGGCCGGCGACCTCGGTGACCGCGTCGGGACCGGCCAGCACCTCGGGGTCGTAGCCACCCCGGTCGGCGGTCCCCGCGTGGGCCCGCAGCGCGTCGCGCAGGTCCTCCGCCGAACCGAGGGCGCACGCGACGAGTGGCACCTCGAGCTCGACGGCCTGCTGGGCGAGCAGGCCGGTGTTCCCGCCGCCGGTGAGCGCGACGACCCGGAACCGGCCGGGGTGCGCGCGGACGACGTCGAGGGCCTGGGTGCCGATCGAGCCGGTGGAGCCGAGGACGGCGACGGTGCGCGGGGTCACCCGGCCATCCTCCCCCATGGGTCAGGTGGTGAAGACGCGCTCCTCGATGAGGCGCTCGGTGACGACCTGGGCGGAGGGGAGGAAGCGCCCGTGCTCGAAGTCCTTCTGCACCTCGAGCTCGACGTTGCCGAGGCCGTGCCGGTTCTTCTCGACCGAGACGACCGACCAGCGGCGGAACTTCTTGATCGACCCGAGGTCGTAGACGAGGTGCTCGCGGGAGACGACGTTCTCCTTGCTCGAGAGGATGAGCACGACGTCGGCCTCGTAGGCGAGCGCGGAGGACCCGCGCAGGTCGCGGGTGCGCATCCGGTGCCCCGCACCGAGGCTCTCGCGGTCGGCGGCCGTGATCGCCATGACCGGGCAGGACAGCTCGAGCGCGAGGTCCTTGAGCGTCTCGGTGACCACGGTGACCCGGCCGACCTCGTCGCCGTCGAAGCCACTGCGGGGGACCTTCTGGAGGTAGTCGACGAGGACCATCGGCGGCTCGCCGACCTCTTCGGTCACCGCCTGGACGACGCTCGCGATCTCGTCGGTCGTCGTCTGGTTGTTCGACTCGTGGACGTGCAGCCGCGCCGCGTACCCGTCGACGGCCTCGAGCGCCTGCTGGCCGAACGGGAGCCGGGCGATGGCGTCGTGGAGGCCGCGCCGGTCGGGGTCGGCGGACTCGAAGACGGACCGGACGAGGTGGACGTCGGCCGCCGACGACGGGTGCTGGTTGCTCAACGTCGCCGCGTTCGCCGCCTCGAGGGAGAGGAGGCGGTGGATGAGGGTCTGCGCCTCGTGCTCGAAGGAGAAGACGACGGCGTGCCGCCCGGTGGCGGCCGCGTTGCGGACGATCTGCATCGCGATGGTCGTCTTGCCCGAGCCCTCGCTGCCCCCGAGGAGGACGAGCTCGCCGGAGCGCAGCCCGCCGTCGAGGGTGGAGTCGAGCAGGTCGAAGCCGGTCGGCCACACGAGGGCGCCGGGGCGGGCCCCGCGCTTGAGGGCGTCGTCGGTCTCGTCGAGGATGGACCGGACGGAGCGTCGGCGGTCCGGGCGGTGCGAGGCGCCCGTGGCGCGCATCGTCGTCTCCGTGGTCATGGGTACCAGTCCACCACCGTGGAGGCCCCTCCCGTGGGCACTTCCGGAGGATCCGTGCCGCGTGTCGTCCATCGGAGCCGCCTCAGAGCGCGATGCCGACGTACTTGACCTCGAGGTACTCGTCGATCCCCTCGAAGCCGCCCTCCCGGCCGAACCCGGACTGCTTGACGCCGCCGAACGGGGCCGCCGGGTTCGACACGATGCCGGTGTTGACGCCGATCATCCCGAACTCCATCGCCTCGGCGACCCGCAGGACGCGTGCGTTGTCGCGGGTGTAGACGTAGCCGACGAGCCCGTACTCGGTGCCGTTGGCCTTGGCGACGGCGTCCGCCTCGTCGCTGAACGTGCACACCGGGGCGACCGGTCCGAAGATCTCCTCGGTGAGGCAGCGGCTGCCCGCCGGGACCTCCGCGAGGACGGTCGGCTCGTAGAAGTACCCCTCGCCGGGCACCGGGGACCCGCCGGTGAGGACCTTCGCACCACGGCCCACCGCGTCCTCGACGAGCTCGTGGACCCCGTCACGGGCCTTCGCCGTGATGAGCGGGCCGACGTCGACGCCGTCCTCGGTCCCCTTGCCGACCGTGAGCCCGCCCATCCGGGCCGCCAGCTTCGAGGCGAACTCGTCCGCGACCGACTCGTGGGCGAAGAACCGGTTGGCCGCGGTGCACGCCTCCCCGATGTTGCGCATCTTGGCGAGCATCGCGCCCTCGACGGCGGCGTCGACGTCGGCGTCCTCGAAGACGAGGAAGGGGGCGTTGCCGCCGAGCTCCATCGAGACGCGGTGCAGCTGCTCGGCCGACTGCTCGACGAGGACCTTGCCGACGGCGGTCGACCCGGTGAAGGTCAGCTTGCGCAGCCGCTCGTCGCGGATCACCGGCTCGCAGACCGCGCCCGAGTGCGTCGTCGTCACGACGTTGAGCACGCCCGCCGGAAGGCCGCACTCCTGGAGGACCTCCGCGAGGAGGAGCATCGTCAGGGGCGTCTCGTGCGCCGGCTTGACGACCATCGTGCAGCCGGCCGCGATCGCCGGGCCCATCTTCCGGGTCCCCATGGCGAGCGGGAAGTTCCACGGGGTGATCATCAGCGTCGGGCCGACCGGCTGCTTCATGGTCAGCAGCCGGGTCGCGCCGTTGGGGGCCACCGAGTAGCGGCCGTGGACGCGCACCGACTCCTCGGAGAACCACCGGAAGAACTCGGCGCCGTAGGTGACCTCGCCCCGGGCCTCGGCGAGGGTCTTGCCCATCTCGAGGGTCATCAGGGTGGCGAACTCGTCCGCGCGGCCCGTGATCGCCTCGAAGGCGCGACGGAGGATCTCACCGCGGTCCCGCGGTGCCGTCGCGGCCCACTCCGCCTGGGCCGCGTGGGCGGCGGCGAGGGCGGCCATCCCGTCCTCGGGCGTGCCGTCCGCGCACGTCGTCAGGGTCTCGCCGGTGGCCGGGTCGTGGACGTCGAACCGCGCGCCGCCGCTCGCCGCGCGCCACTCCCCGCCGACGAGCAGACCGGTGGGGACGGAGTCGATGAGCGCCTGCTGGGTGATGGCCATGGTGTTCCTCCGGGACGGTGGGCGGCGCCTCGGGGCGCCGACGGGTCGAGCCTAGGCGGGGTGCCCGGCGCGGGCGGGCGGTGGGGTCAGCGGTCCTCGAGGCCCCAGGGCGAGCCGTAGCCCTCGGGCTTGGGGGCCGCGAGCAGGTCGAGGAAGGGAACGGCGTCGAACGCCTCGGGGCCGAGGACACCGGCTCCGGACCACGTGCCGTCGGCGAGCAGCTCGAGCGCGACGACCGGGTTCACGGCCGTCTGCCACACGACGCACTGGGCGTCGTACTCGCGCATCGTGTCGGCGTTGTCGGACACGTGGTAGAGGTACGTGCGGCGCGGCCGGCCGTCCTTGCCCGTGCCGGTGACGAACAGGCCCGCGCACGTCTTCCCCTCCATCCGCGGGCCGATGGTCGCCGGGTCCGGCAGGACCGCGGCGACGACGTCGCGTGGGCTCACCTCCACCCCCTTGACCGCGACCGGGTCGGTCCGGTCCAGGCCGAGGGTGTGCAGCGTCCGCAGGATGCCGATCATCTCCTCGCCGAGCCCGTACTTGAAGGTCACCCGCTTCGCGTCGACCCAGCGCGGCATGAGGAGGACCTCCTCGTGCTCGACGTGGACGCACTCGACCGGGCCGATCCCTTCGGGGAAGTCGAAGACCTCGGGCTCGCTGAACGGCGGGAGGGTGAAGAAGCCGGCCTCGCGGTCGACCGACCCGTCCGGGCCGGTCGCCCGGTCCCGCTCCCACACGACCGGTGGGTTGAGGCACTCCTCGATGATCGTCCACATCGAGAAGCCGGGAGCGAAGACCTCGTTGCCCTCCTCGTCGCGGATGACGAGGTTCGCCCCGTCCCGGGTGCCGAGCTCGTCGATCTCGCTGAACAGGTGGTCGGCGGCGTACCGGGCGAAGACGTCCGAGAGCCCGGGCTCGACGCCGATCCCGACGAGTGCCAGCCGGCCCTCGGCCTCCCAGCGGGTGGCCTGCGCGAACTGCTCGTCGCCGAGCTTGACACCGACCCTCGCGTACGGCTCGCTCGGGTGGCGCTGCGACAGGCTCATCGCCATGTCGAGGTAGTCGGCGCCGGCGGCGCGTGCCCCCTCGAACACGGTGAGGACGAACCTGGGGTCCACGGCGTTGAGGACGTGGGTGGCGCCCACCTCCCGGGCCAGCGACTCCACGGCCGCCGCGTCGGACGCGTCGACCTGCGCCGCGGTGAACCGGGACTCGCCGGGGTGGCGCCCGACGACCGCGGCGACGGTCCGCTCCGCGCGGGCGAGGTCGTAGTCGGCGACGACCCAGGAGTCGAAGTACGAGCGCTCGGCGGCGATGCGGGCAGCGGCGTCGCCGACGCCGCCCGCCCCGACCATGAGGACGCGCATCAGTGGGTGTTCCTTTCGGGTGGACGAAGCCGCCCGGTGGCGGCCGTCGTGAGGGCCTCAGGCGGCGCGGGCGCGGGCCCGGCGCGAGGTGAGCACCTGGCCGATGACGACGACCACGAGCGCGATGAGGAACATCATCGTGCCGATGACGTTGACCTGAACCGGCGCTCCGCGCTGGGCGGCCCCCCACACGTACATGGGGAAGGTGATCGAGCTCGGGCTCGCGTTGAAGTTGGTGATGATGTAGTCGTCGAAGCTCAGCGAGAACGCGAGGAGCGCACCGGCCAGGATCCCCGGGAAGGCGAGCGGGAAGGTGATCCGCAGGAACGTCTGGGTCGGGTTCGCCCCCAGGTCGGCCGCGGCCTCCTCCAGGCGCGGGTCCAGGGTCGCCACGCGTGCCTTGACCGCGACGACGACGAACGAGATGCAGAACATGATGTGCGCGATCGTCACCGCGAGCTGGCCCGACGGCACCCCCATCATGAGGAAGAGGGTGAGCAGGCTCGAGCCCATGACGACCTCTGGGGTCGCCATCGGCATGAAGATCAGCAGGTTCGTCCCGGAGCGACCGCGGAACCGGTAGCGGCCGAGGGCGAAGGCGATCATCGTGCCGAGCGCGGTCGCCGTCAGCGAGGCGATGAGCCCGATCTCCAGGGACAGGCCCAGCGAGTCGCAGATCCCCGGGGCCCCGCACGGGTTGAGCCAGGCCTCGGTGGAGAACTCGGTCCACGTGTAGTTGTAGCGGCCGACCGGGTTGTTGAACGAGAACACCGCGACGACGATGTTCGGGATCAGCATGTACGCGAGCACGACGAGTGCCGCGAACGCGAGCAGGTGCCGTCGGATCCAGGCCATCGTCACACCAGCTCCTCGGTGCCCGCCCGGCGCACGTACACCGTGACGAGGGTGAGGATGAGCAGCAGGAGGATGAAGGACAACGCCGCGGCGAGCGGGTAGTCGAGCACCCGGAGGAACTGGGTGTCGATGACCTGGCCGATCATCACCGTCTGTGTGTTCCCGAGCAGTCGGGAGTTGATGTAGTCACCGGCCGCCGGGATGAACGTCAGCAGCGTCCCCGCGACGACGCCGGGCAGCGACAGCGGCCACGTGACGTAGCGGAAGCCCTGGAACGGCGTGGCGTAGAGGTCGCCGGCGGCCTCGACGAGGCGCGGGTCCAGGCGGTCGAGGGACGAGAACAGCGGCAGGATCATGAACGGCAGGAAGTTGTACGTCAGGCCGGCCATGACCGCGAACTTCGACGACAGCAGGCTGTCGTTGTTGATGAGGCCGACGGCCATCAGCAGGTCCGTGATGTGCAGCTTCTGGGCGAGCGTGGTCACGGGCCCGGTGTCCGAGAGGATGGTGCGCCAGGCCAGGGTGCGGATGAGGAAGCTCGTGAAGAACGGCGCGATGACGAGGACGAGCAGGACGTTCTTCCAGCGGCCCGCCTTCTGCGCGATGAAGTAGGCCAGCGGGTAGGCGAGGAGCAGGGCGAAGACGGTGGCCGTCGCCGCGTAGCCGATCGATCGGAGCAGGTGCGGCCAGTACTTCTGGAGGGCCTCGCCGTAGATCGCGACGTTGCCGGTGAAGGTGTACCCGTCGTAGACGTTCCCCTCCTGCAGCGACTGCGAGCCGAGGGTGACCATCGGGGCGGCGAAGAAGACGACGAGCCAGATCAGGCCCGGGGCGAGGAGCGCGTAGGGCACCCAGTTGCGGCGCGCACGGCGGGTCGGAGCCACCGTCGTGGGGCCACCGATGCCGGCGACCTCAGCCATCGGTGCCGTCCTCCTCGATGCCGGCGTGGTCGTCCTGGGCCGCGTCGAGGACGAACTCCCGGCCGGGCGCCCACGACAGGGTCACGTTCTCGCCCTCGGTGGCCCGGGCCGAGCCGTCGTTCTGCTGGACCACGGTGACGTCGTGACCCCACGGCATCCGGACGAGGTACTGGGTCGCGACGCCGGTGAACGAGGCGTCGACGACCTGGCCGCGGAGCCGGTTGCTGCCACCCCCCTCCCCGAGGGTCAGCTTCTCCGGGCGGACCCCGACCCAGACGTCGGTGAGCCCCGCCGGCACCTTGGCCGCCTCGACGAGGAGCTCCTGGCCCTGGACGTCGACCCGGACGTGTCCGCCCTCCCCCACCCCGGTGACGCGGGCCCGCAGGAGGTTGGACTGGCCGAGGAAGTTCGCGACGAAGGTCGAGGCCGGCTTCTCGTAGAGGGTCGCCGGGTCGGCCAGCTGCTCCATGTGGCCGGCGTTCATCACGGCGATGTGGTCGGCCATGGTCATGGCCTCCTCCTGGTCGTGCGTGACGTGGATGAACGTCAGCCCGACCTCCTGCTGGATCCGCTTGAGCTCGATCTGCATCTGCCGGCGCAGCTTGAGGTCGAGGGCGCCGAGCGGCTCGTCGAGGAGGAGGACGTCGGGGCGGTTGACGAGCGCCCGCGCGAGGGCGACGCGCTGCTGCATGCCGCCGGAGAGCTGGTTGGGCCGCTTCCCGCCGGCGTGGCCGAGCTCGACGAGGTCGAGGGCGTCCTGCGCCTTCGTCCTGGCGTCCTTGTCGCCCTTGCGCTTGAGCCCGAACATGACGTTGTCGATGACGGTCATGTGGGGGAAGAGCGCGTACGACTGGAACACCGTGTTGACGTTGCGCTGGAAGGCACGCTTGGCCGTGATGTCGGTGTCCCCGATGAGGATCTCGCCCCCGGTGGGGTCCTCGAGACCGGCGACCATCCGCAGCGTCGTCGTCTTGCCGCACCCCGACGGGCCGAGGAGGGCGAAGAAGGATCCCTGCTCGATCCTCAGGTCGAGGGGGTGCACCGCGGTGAAGTCGCCGAAGGTCTTCGTCAGCTGCACCAGCCGGAGGTCACCGGCCCCGTACTCGGCCATCAGGAGGCAGTGAGGTCGGCGTAGGCGCTGCTGTACTTCTGCTCCTCCTCGGGCGTGAGCCCCCGGAAGACCTTGGCCCGCGAGAGCACCTCGTCGGTCGGGACGATGAGCGGGTTCTTGGCGAGCTCGGCGTCGATCTTCGCGAGCTCCTCCGCCGTGCCCTTGACCGGCGGGATGTAGTTCACCCAGGCGGCCACCTCGGCCATGACGCTCGGCTGGTAGTACCAGTCGATGAGGCGCTCGGCGTTCTTCTTGTGCTTGGCCAGGGCCGGGATGACGAAGTTGTCCGACCAGAGAGTGAAACCGGCCTGCGGCAGCGCGTAGCCGACCTTCTTGTTCTCGAACTGGAGCTGGACGACGTCACCGGTCCACGCGACGCAGGCGGCGATGTCGCCCTTGGTCAGGCCGTCGGTGTAGTCGTTCCCGGTGAAGCCCTTGAGCTGCCCGGCGTCCTTGGCCTTCTGGACCATCGCGACGGCGGCGTCGAAGTCGGCGTCGGTGAAGTTCGCCGGGTCCTTGCCCATCTCGCACAGGACGAGCCCGATGGTGTCGCGCATCTCGGTGAGGAGGGTGACCTTGCCCTTCAGGGCCGGGTCGGTGAGGAGCTGGGTCATCGACTCGATCTTCTTGCCGCCGGTCGCGTCGAGGTTGTACGCGATGCCGGCGAAGCCGCTCTGCCACGGCAGGGAGAACTTGCGGCCCGGGTCGAACTCGACGTTCTTCAGCGACTCGACGAGGTTGGCCTGGCCGTTCGGGATGTTGGCGTAGTCGAGCGGCTGGACGTAGCCCTGCTGGATGAGGCGGGCCACCATCCAGTCGGTGCTGCACCAGACGTCGCGGCCGGTGTCCTGGCCGCCCTCGAGGAGCGGACGGACCTTGGCGTAGAACTCGTCGTTGTCGTTGTAGTCCTCGGTGTAGTTGACCTTGATCCCGGACTTCTTCGTGAAGGCGTCGATGCTCGGGCGGGACTTCTCGTCCTCCGAGACGTCGATGTACTGCGGCCAGTTCGACCAGTTGACGAGCTTCTCGGTGTCGCTCATGTCCTGGGCCGCCTTGGCGGTCGGGGCCGCACTGCCCGACGCTCCGCCGCCGCCCTTGCCCGAGCTGCCGCAGGCGGCGAGGGCCATGGTGGCCCCCAGTCCGAGGGCGCCCGTCATCAGCGTTCGGCGGGTCGTGAGGCCGCGGGCGAGGGCGGCGCGCATCGCGGGGGAGGTCAGGTCGGGGGTCTGGCGCTCGGCCATGGTGGTGTCTCTCCTGGTTTCCGGGGCAGGGGCGGGGTGGGGTCGGGGGTCGTCAGGACTCGATGTTCGCCATGACGTGCTTCACGCGGGTGTAGTCCTCGAAGCCGTACATCGAGAGGTCCTTGCCGTAGCCGGATCGCTTGTAGCCACCGTGCGGCATCTCCGCCACGAGCGGGATGTGGGTGTTGATCCACACGCATCCGAAGTCGAGGGCCCGCGACATCCGCATCGCGCGGCCGAAGTCCTTGGTCCAGACCGAGGAGGCCAGGCCGTAGTCGACGCCGTTGGCCCAGCGGACCGCCTCGTCCTCGTCGCTGAACTGCTGGACGGTGATGACCGGGCCGAAGATCTCGTTCTGGATCGCCTCGTCGTCCTGGCGCAGGCCGGAGACGACGGTCGGCTCGAGGAAGAAGCCGTCGCCGAGCGTGCCGACGCGGTTGCCGCCCGCGGCGACGTTGGCGTGGCCGGGGAGGCGCTCGAGGAAGCCGGAGACCCGCTCGAGCTGGCCGGCGTTGTTGACCGGGCCGAAGAGCGCGTCCTCGTCGTCGGGCAGGCCGACCGAGGCCGAGCTGCGCGCGTACTCGGCGAGGGCGGCGACGAAGTCGTCGTGGATGCCGGGGCCGGCGAGGACGCGCGTCGCCGCGGTGCAGTCCTGGCCGGCGTTGAAGTACCCGGCGACGGCGATGCCCTCCACCGCGGCCTCGAGGTCGGCGTCGTCGAAGACGACGACGGGGGCCTTGCCACCGAGCTCGAGGTGTACCCGCTTGAGCGCCGGGGCGGCGCTCGCCGCGACCTCGGCGCCGGCGCGGACCGAGCCGGTGATGGCGACGAGCGAGGGCGTCGGGTGCTCGACGACGAGCCGGCCGGTGTCGCGGTTCCCGGTGACGACGTTGAGCGTGCCGGCGGGCAGGAACTCCGAGGCGATCTCGGCGAGGAGGAGCGTCGTCTCGGGGGTGGTGTCGCTCGGCTTGAGGACGACCGTGTTGCCCGCCGCGAGGGCCGGCGCGATCTTCCAGACCGCCATGAGCAGCGGGTAGTTCCACGGCGTCACCTGGCCGACGACGCCGATCGGCTCGCGACGGATCCACGAGGTGTGGCCGGCCATGTACTCGGCGGCGGCCTTGCCCTCGAGGATGCGCGCGGCCCCGGCGAAGAACCGGAGCTGGTCGAGCATCGGGGGGATCTCCTCGCTCGCGGTGAGCGACTGGATCTTTCCCGTGTTCTCCGACTCGAGCCGGATGATCTCGTCGGCCCGCGACTCGATGGCGTCGGCGATCTTGAGCAGCGCCTGCTGACGCTCCGAGGGGGTCGTGCGGCCCCAGTCCTTGAAGGCCCGGTCCGCGGCGGCGTACGCGGCGTCGACGTCCTCCGCGCCGCTCACCGGCGCGGTCGCGACGACGGCACCCGTCGCGGGGTTGACGACGTCGACGCTGGAGTCGGAACGCGCGTCGACGTACTCGCCGCCGACGAAGTTGCGCAGGGCACGGGGACTGGTCATGACGGAGGGGCTCCCGGTGGTGACGCGTGGGTGGACGTGGCGTGAGGATGCTAACCGCAGAATCCGCGCATTCACTAGGGTTGTCTCGCCGAAACCTGAGGAAAGTTACGGATTCGACGCCTACGAACCACTGAATCCGTGGCGCGGGGACTTGCGAAAGAGCGAATCGGCCGTCACGATGGCGCGGTGACCCGACACAGGCCGCCGTCCCGGAACGGCTCCGAGACCCGGCTCGACGACGTCGCCAAGCGCATCATCGAGCTGCTCCAGGAGGACGGGCGGCAGTCCTACGCCGCGATCGCCAAGGCGGTGGGCCTCTCCGAGGCCGCGGTCCGCCAGCGCGTCCAGCGGCTGCTCGACGCCGAGGTCATGCAGATCGTCGCCGTCACCGATCCCCTCCAGGTGGGGTTCAGCCGGCAGGCGATGATCGGCATCCGGGCCGAGGGCGACCTCCTCGAGCTGCTGACGCGGCGCATCCGCGTCCTGCCCGGGGTCACCACGACGGAGACGTTCGTCTACCTGAAACTCAACAAGCAGCACTACAACTGGGGTACTCGATGAGCATCAACCCGAACGAGGTCTGGGAGCCGAGCTCCGACCGCCACACCGCGACCGGCAAGCTGTACTCCGAGGCCGCCCGGGACCACCTGTGGATGCACTTCACGCGCCACTCGGTCTTCGAGGACACCGGGGCCGGGGGGCTCGGGCACAGCGTCCCGATCATCACCCGCGGCGAGGGCTGGCGGATCTGGGACGACCGCGGCAACGAGTACATCGACGGCCTCGCCGGGCTCTTCGTCAACAACGTCGGGCACGGGCGCACCGAGATCGCCGAGGCGATGATGAAGCAGGCCTCCGAGCTCGCCTTCTTCCCGCTGTGGTCCTACGCCCACCCGCGGGCCATCGAGCTCGCCGAGCGCCTCGCGCTGGCCGCCCCCGGCGACCTCAACCGGGTCTTCTTCACCACCGGCGGCGGCGAGGCCGTCGAGACGGCCTGGAAGCTCGCCAAGCAGTACTTCAAGCTCACCGGCAAGCCGACCAAGCACAAGGTGATCTCCCGGTCCGTCGCGTACCACGGCACCCCGCAGGGCGCCCTGTCGATCACCGGCATCCCGGCGGCGAAGCAGGCGTTCGAGCCGCTCGTGCCGAGCGCCATCAAGGTGGCCAACACCAACTTCTACCGGGCGCCCGAGCATGGCGACGACCTGGAGGCGTTCGGACGCTGGGCCGCCGACCAGATCGCGGTCGCGATCGAGAACGAGGGTCCCGACACCGTCGCGGCCGTGTTCCTCGAGCCGGT
>DASSQJ010000321.1:0-5269 GCA_035702545.1 Phycicoccus sp. | reverse complement strand
GAGCCGCAGCCCGAGCATGGACATCTACGTGCTCGGGGGTCGCCCGATCCGCGAGCCCGTCGCCGCCTACGGCCCGTTCGTCATGAACACGCGGGCCGAGCTCGTCCAGGCCTTCGAGGACTTCCAGGCCGGCCGCCTCGGCACCATCCCGAGCGAGCCGCACCCCGGTCACGACGTGCTCTGACCCGGGGACGGCCCGGCGAGCCGGCTGCCCGGCTCAGAACGGCACCGGCTGGGCCAGCAGGCCGGCGCCCGCCGACCGTCCGGACACGGTGCGGGCGAACTCGACCGCGTCGAGCTCGACGACGTCCGCGCCGTCGCCCCGGGCCCACCGGCCGCCGGCCTCCCCGGTGAGGCGCAGGTCGAACGGCCGGCCGTGGGCGGCTGCCCACTCGGCGACGACGTCCTCGACGAGCCGGCCGTCGTGGTCCGCGGTGAGCAGGAGCGGGGCCCCGGTGGCCCGGCTGATGTCGACCCGGTGCATCCACGCGTCGCGGGTGTAGATCCGCCCGAGGAGGTATCCGAGCGGGCGGGTCCCGAGCGGTGGCCCGAACGGCACCGGGACGGCGCGCAGCCAGCCGGGCACCCTCCGGCGCGTCGCGACCCCGCGGGCCGAGACGTCGCGCAGCTCCGCCCGAAGCTGCCCGGGGGAGCGGTCGCGGCGTTCGGACACCTGGACGTCGTTGACCCGGTCGACGAAGTCGCCCAGGACGTCCGAGCGCCGCGCGAGCCGCGCCTGGCGGCCGGACTCGCGCAGCGAGGCGTTGCCGGCGGCCGCACCCGCCAGGTGTGCGACGACGTCGCGGACGGCCCAGCCCGCGCAGTCGGTCGGCCGGTCCCAGAGCGGGTCGGGGAGGTCGTCGAGGAGCGTGGCGAGCCGCCGCGCCTCCTCGGCGGCCGCCGCCATCCACGCGTCGTACCCGAGCTCGCGCGGCCCCTGCGCCGCCGTCGTGCCACCCGGCATCCTGTCCCGTCCTCTCGGCCCGCCGTCACCTAACGCTGTTAGGAGTTTGCGCCCGCGCGGGCGCCCTCGTCAACGGTTCGCCTAACATCGTTAGGAAGGCGATCGATGAGGAGGTCACCGTGCTGGACGAGGACGCCGGTGTCGCCGGCGGCGCGCGAGCACGCCGGCGCGCGGAGACCCGACGCCGCATCCTCGACGCGGCGTGGGCCCTGTCGGCCGAGAGAGGGCTCACCGGCTGGAGCCTGCGCGAGCTCGGTGCCGCCGTCGGGCTGCGGGCCCCGTCGCTCTACGGGTACGCCGCCTCGAAGAACGACCTCTTCGACCTCATGTTCGCGGACGGCTACCGGCAGCTGCTCCGGCAGGTGGACGAGCTGCCCGTACGGGACGAGCCCGTGGACCGGCTCCGCGACGTGGCCCGTGGGTTCGTCCGCTTCGCGATGGCCGAACCGGCCCGCTTCCAGCTGCTGTTCCAGTACAGCGCGCCGGGGTTCGTCCCGTCGGCGGAGTCGATGAGGCTGGCCCGCCGGGTGCTCGACGACGGTGCGCGCGCCCTCGCCGAGGCGGGGGTCACCGACCCGGCCGACGTCGACCTCTGGACCGCCGTCCTCACCGGGCTCGCCTCGCAGCAGGTGGCGAACGACCCGGCTGGTGACCGGTGGCTGCGGCTCGTCGACGTCGCGGTCGAGCGCTTCCTCCGGAGCGGTCAGGCCGTCTCGCTGCCCGCGGCGACCACCTCGCCGCGCGCGGCCAGCGCGAGCTCGCGCACCCGGGCGAAGTCCTCGTCGGTGTAGACGCCGTTGACGCCGGAGACGGCGGCGAGGCGCATGCCGTGCCGGAGGCCGAGCTGGTAGATCTCCTTGACCTTCTCCCACTCGATGGCCCGGCCGACGGTGAACGTCTCGTACCGGCCCTCGAGCGCGAGGGCGACCGTCTCGGCCAGGCAGGCGTAGGCGACGCCGGGGGGCAGGCCGATGTCGCGCATCCGGACCTCGCCGGGGAGCTCGATCTCGCCGGACTCCACGACGAGGACGTCCGGGCGCCTCGCGACGTCCTCGGCGGACAGGTCGAGCGGGCGGGCCACGTCGGTGATGACGCAGCCGGGCTTGACCTCCATGATGTCGAGGACCCGCTTGCCGGCGCCCGAGGTCGCCGTGACGATGACGTCCATGTCGCGGAGGTGCTTGCCGGGCGTCCCCGCGGCGTGGACGACCGCGCGTGGGTGCTCGCGCTCGATGTCCTTCTTCAGGGCGAGCAGCTTGGCCGTCTCGGGGGAGACCAGCCACAGCTCGTCGCTCGCGAGGGCGAGCAGCCGAGCACACACCGAGCCGATGGCGCCGGTGGCGCCGACGACCATGCTGCGGCCACGGATGATCCCCTCGTCGCTGCGCTCGAGCAGGCCGAGCCGGTCGACCGCCTCGTGCGCGGCCCACAGGGCCCCCGACGCGCTGTAGCTGTTCCCCGTCGTGATCGGCAGGGACGCCTTGCGCGCCACGGTCACCCCGGCGTCACCCACGACCTTGGTGAAGGCACCGAGCCCCATGACCTGGGCGCCGAGCCCGCGGGCCACCTCGGCGGCGGCGAGCAGCTTGTCGTAGGTGAACTCGGGGTCGTGGGCGAGGATCTCCTTGGGGGTCCCGCCGACCGTGATGAGCCATCCCTCGGCCTCGGCCCCGGTGGGGGAGACCACCCCGGTGACGTGGCTGTAGACCACGGGTGGGAGATAGGCCATGAGCTTCTCGACGGCATCCATGACGACCGGCGGGGAGATCCGCGCCATCGTCCCGAGCGGCTCGACGTTGTTGAAGAACTTCTGCGACAGCGGGTGGATGACGAAGGCGAACCGGCTCTTGCGGCGTGGCCCGTTGGGCTGGAGCAGCCGGGGCTCGAGCCCGGCCGTCACGATCATCTCGAGGAGGTCGTCGTCGCGCAGCCGCTCCGGTGAGCCGCCGGGGGCGCGGACGGCCGCGCGCATCATCGCCTCGAGGCTGGCGACGTCGACGGTGACGTCGAACGGCTGGGGGGTCGTGTCGATGACGAGGTCGACGTCCCGGTCCGCGAGGTCGGCGAGCTGCTCGTCGCTGACGGCGGAGGTGATGACCGTCCGGCCGTGGAGGTCGTCGAACCCGGAGGCGACGAGCTCGTGGTAGGCGGCGACGACGACGTCGCAGTCCCTCACTCCACGGCGCAGCCAGCCGCGGTTCGCGAGCTCGGCCGGCAGCAGCACCTCGTCCTGGACGGCGGTCCGGACCTGGCGCAGCGGCCACGTCGACGCCCGGGCGGCGGCACCGAGGAGGGGCCGTGCGCCGAGCCGCTGGACGAGGTCGCTCCCGAGGAGGCTGTCGACGTGGATGTTGTCCGTGTACTCGCGCAGGACGCCGACGACGCGGCCGTGGTCCGGGCCGAGGACGACGGTGCGCGCGTTGGTGAAGTAGCCCGGCATCTCGAGCTGGACGCGGCGGACCGCCCACTCCTGGAGCACCTCGCGCAGCCGGTGCCCGTCGGTGGCCCGGCCGTCCGGGGCGGACCGCACCAGCTCGGCCGTGGCCTCGGTGGGGTCGAGGTCGAGCAGGCCGGTGGCCACCGCCTCGGCCGCTCCGTTGACCGCGACCTGGTCCGCGAGCTCGGTCCAGCGGCGCACGAGCGTCTGCGCCGTCGGCAGGTCGCCGTCGGTGCCGAGCCGCACGAGCCGGTAGGGACGCTGGAGGAACTCCACCTCCACGTCGTGGTCGCGCGCCGACGACCCCAGGCTGATCTCGACGACCAGCAGCGCGCGCTCGGCGCGCTTCCTCCGCTTCGGTGCCATGCCAGTCCTTCCCGGACGCTCAGGTCATCGCGTGGGCGCCGTACTCGGGGTGCGCGCGCATGAAGTCGAGGAGCCGCTCGGCGTAGTCCGCGAAGCGCGGGCAGGTCACCCCGGAGGCGGCGAGGTCGGTCGTCGTGTGGTCGGTCGCGTACGTCGTCGGCGACGCGAAGTAGTCGAGCGCCTCGGCCGGCAGCCCGAGGACCGCCTCCGCGCCGGGCACCCGGTCGACGAGGGCGTGCACCGGCTGGAGCGGCAGGGGCACCCAGAGGGCCCGCTTGCCGAGCGCGTCCGCGAACCGGGTGACCACCTCGCGGGCCGTCGGCGGGTCGGGGTCGACGAGGGCGTACGTGCGGCCCTCGGACCGGTCGAGCACGGAGAGCTCGTCCATCGCGTCGACGACGAAGTCGCGGGGCACGAGGCAGACACGCACCCGGTCGGCGTCCCCGAGCTTGGGGACGAGCGCCAGTCGGGGCTGGCGCTTGAGGAAGGTCGCGAGGAAGTAGGGGCCGTCGTACTTCTGGGTCGCCCCGGTCGCGGAGTCGCCGACGACGATGCCCGGCCGGTAGACGGTCGCGGGCAGGCCCTCGCCCATCGCTGCCCGCACGAGCACCTCCGCCTCGTACTTGGTCTCCTCGTAGTGGTTCCGGAAGACCTGCCCCTCCTCGAGCGAGTCCTCCTTGAAGAGCCCCTCGTGGCGACCGCTGACGTAGCACGTGCTCACGTACTGGAACCGGCGCAGCCCCGGCTGCGCGCGGCTGAACTCCAGGACGTTGACGGTGCCGTCGACGTTGACCCGGTGGGCGACCTCCCGGGGCACCGCGAGGTCGTAGACGGCGGCGAGGTGCCACACCTCGGAGACGTCGTCGAGCCCCTCGCGCTCGGCCTCGTCGAGCCCGAGCCCGGGAACCGTGACGTCGCCGAGGGCGAGGCGGACCCGTCCGGTCGTCGCGGGGTCGGTCACCTCGAGCTCCTTGACCCGGGACCGGGCGAGGGCCGCGTGGCGCGGCTGGACGAGGCAGACGGCCTCGACGTCGGGCCGGCGGGCGAGGAGCCGGGGGAGCAGGGCGGACCCGAGGAAACCCGGGAACCCGGTCATGAGCAGCTGGGGCACGGTCATCGCCTTCTCGCGTGGTCTCCCGACTGCCCTCCGGGGGGTCCGGGCGGCGGCGCCGGTCGACCCAGTCCCCACCCTAGCCACCCCCGGGGGGTACCGGACAGGAGGGTCTCCGAGAACACATCAGCCGGTGGTGAGGGCCTCCGACAGCAGGCGCACGGCGGCGTCGGCGCGCGACTCGGGCAGCCCGGCGTAGCAGATGACCAGACCCCGGTGCGGTGCCTCCGCCGCGTAGGCCGACAGGGGGCTCACCGCGACGCCGAGCCGCTCGCAACGGGCGACGACGTCGAGGTCGTCGGCGTCGTCGGGCAGCCGGAGGACGACGTGCAGCCCGGCGTCGACGCCCTCGAGCGGCGCACCGGGGAGGCGCCTCCCGACGGCGGCGACG
>DASSQJ010000320.1:0-8004 GCA_035702545.1 Phycicoccus sp. | reverse complement strand
TCCACGCTGCAGAGCCAGCCGGCCCGCGCCATCGCCAAGGCCTGCGAGCGCGAGGGCATCGCCCCCACCGACCTCGACCTCGTCGAGATCAACGAGGCGTTCGCCGCCGTCGGCCTCGCGTCGACCAAGGAGCTCGGCATCAACGAGGACAAGGTCAACGTCAACGGCGGCGCCATCGCCCTCGGCCACCCGATCGGCATGAGCGGCGCCCGCATCGTGCTGCACCTCGCCCTCGAGCTCCAGCGGCGCGGCGGCGGCGTCGGCGCGGCCGCGCTCTGCGGTGGCGGCGGCCAGGGCGACGCGCTCGTCGTCAAGGTCCCCGCGCAGGGCTGACCCTGCCCGGGGCGCGCGACGTCGACGTCCCCTCCCTCGTCGCCGCGGCGAGGGAGGGGCGTCCTCGCGCGGTCGCCCGGCTCATCTCGCTCGTCGAGGACGTCCACCCCGCCCTGCGTGAGGTGATGGCGGCGCTGGCGCCGGCCGCCGGGCGGGCCCACGTCGTCGGGCTCACCGGTGCGCCGGGCGTCGGGAAGTCGACGACGACCAACGCCCTCGTCACGGCCTACCGCGCACGGGGGCTGCGCGTCGGGGTGCTCGCCGTCGACCCGACCTCCCCCTTCTCGGGCGGGGCGCTGCTCGGCGACCGGATCCGGATGTCCGAGCACGCGGCGGACCCGGAGGTCTTCATCCGCTCGATGGCCTCCCGTGGCCATCTCGGCGGACTGTCGTGGTCCGCGCCCCAGGCGCTGCGGGTCCTCGACGCCGCCGGGTGCGACGTCGTGCTCCTCGAGACCGTCGGAGTGGGCCAGTCCGAGGTCGAGGTCGCGGGCACCGCCGACACGACCGTCGTCCTCGTCGCCCCGGGGATGGGTGACGGCATCCAGGCGGCGAAGGCGGGCATCCTCGAGGTCGCCGACGTCCTCGCGGTCAACAAGGCCGACCGCGAGGGGGCGGACCGGACGGTGCGCGACCTGCGGCACGCCGTCGCCCTCGCCGAGCGTGACCCGGACGACTGGCGCCCGCCCGTCGTCCGGACCGTCGCGACGAGCGGGGAGGGCGTCGACGCCCTCGTCACCGCCGTGGACGCCCACCGGGCCCACCTCGGCCCGGAGGGGCTCGCCGCGCGGCGGCGGGCCCGCGCGGTGCGCGAGGTCGAGGCGCTCGCCCTCGAGTCGCTCCGGTCCCGCCTCGGCTCCGTGGCCGGGGAGGCGGGGTTGGCGGCGCTCGCGGCGGAGGTCGTCGACGGCCGGCTCGACCCCTACGCCGCGGCCGACCGGCTGGTGCGGGAACTCGGCTGACGCGCGCCGGGCCATCCGGTTGGATGGCCGCGTGAGCACCGACCCCGACTTCGCGACCAAGCCCGTCCTGCGCGGGACGCTGGCGGTCCTCCGCCCGTTCCACCCCGAGGAGGACGTTTCCGTCATGGCACGGATCCTCTCCGACCCCGAGGTCCGCCGGCTCACCGGCAGTGTGGCGACCTCGGCCGAGGCCGAGCAGCCGTACCCGGTCGACGACCGGCTCCGGGAGTGGTACCGCTCGCGGAACGAGCAGACCGACCGCCTCGACCTCGCCGTCGAGGACGCGGCGACCGGCCGGCTCGTCGGCGAGGTCGTCCTCAACGAGTACGACGCCGAGGCCCGCTCGTGCAACCTGCGCTGCCTCGTCGGCCCGGAGGGCCGCGGCCGGGGGCTCGGGACCGAGGCCCTGGTCCTGCTCGTCGGCCACGCCTTCGACGTGCTCGGCCTGCGGCGGCTGACCCTCGAGGTCTTCGAGTTCAACCCCCGCGCCCGCCACGTCTACGAGCGGCTCGGCTTCGTCGCGACCGGGACGCGCGAGGACGGCCTCGTCTTCGACGGGGTGTCCGTCGGCGCCGTGGACATGGAGCTCACCGCGCAGCGGTGGGCGGCGAGCGGTGGCTCAGTCCGCGGTCGCTGACTCCGGCACCGGTGTGGGCGGTGCGGCCTGCCCGACGAGGGCGTCCGGCGGCTCGGTCTCCTCGAACGGGATGGGGAAGGGGACGCCCGCGGTGATCCGGCTCCCGTCGGCCCGCCGCCCACCGGTCTGCGGCCGGCGGCCGAGCTCGCCGTCGATCCGTGGGCCCTGGCCGGCGAGCGGGACGACGAGGGGGTCGGGCCCCACGCGGTACGCCTCGCCGCGGACGATGACGTCGACCTCGGCGGCCCCGTCCTCCACCCGCAGCTCGAGGTGCTCGCGGGTGAGGCGGACCCGCATCCGGCTGCCGCGCCACGTGAGGCGGTAGGTCAGGGCGTCCCACCGGTCGGGCAGGCGCGGGTCGAAGCGGAGCCGTCCGCCGTGGTCGCGCATCCCGCCGAAGCCGTTGACGAGCACGCCCCACACCCCACCCGAGGACGCGACGTGCAGCCCGTCGACCGTGTTGTCGTGGAGGTCCGCGAGGTCGACGTACAGGGCCTGGAGGAAGTACTGGAACGCGACCTCGTGGTAGCCCACCTCGGCGGCGATGATCGACTGGACGACCGCCGAGAGGGTCGAGTCACCGGTGGTGATCGGGTCGTAGTACTCGAAGTCCTTGCGCTTCTCCTCGGCGGTGAAGCGGTCGCCCTGGAGGAAGAGCGCGAGGACGACGTCGGCCTGCTTGAGGACCTGGAAGCGGTAGATGACGAGCGGGTGGTAGTGCAGGAGCAGCGGCCGGAGCTCGGCGGGGGTGCGGCTGAGGTCCCAGACCTCCCGGTCGAGGAAGAAGTCGTCCTGCGGGTGGATCCCGAGCCCGTCGTCGAACGGGATGTGCATGCCCGCGGCGCAGCGCCGCCACTCCTCGACCTCGTCCTCGCCGAGCCCGAGGCGCTCGGCGAGCCGGGCGAAGTCCTCCGGGTGGTCGGTGCGCACCCGCTCGACCGCGGCCGCCGCCTGCTCGAGGTTGAACCGGGCCATGACGTTGGTGAAGAGGTTGTTGTTGACGACCGTCGTGTACTCGTCGGGCCCGGTGACGCCGTGGATGTGGAAGCTCGGGCTGCCGTTGCTCCGCCAGAACCCGAGGTCGGCGTAGAGCCGCGCCGTCTCGACGAGGATCGCCAGCCCGTGCCGGACGAGGAAGCCCGCGTCGCCGGTCGCGGCGACGTACTGGACGAGGGCGTGGGCGACGTCGGCGTCGATGTGGACCTGGGCGGTCCCGGCGGCGTAGTAGGCGGAGGCCTCCTCGCCGTTGATCGTCCGCCACGGGTAGAGCGCCCCCTGCTGCGACATCTCGGCGGCCCGCTCACGGGCAGCGGGCAGCAGCCGGCTGCGGAACTGGAGCAGGTTCCGGGCCACCTCCGGCTGGGTGTACGTGAGGAAGGGGGCGAGGTAGATCTCGGTGTCCCAGAAGTAGTGCCCCTCGTACCCCGAGCCGCTGACGCCCTTTGCCGCGACGCCGTGCTGGTCGGAGCGGGCGGCCGCCTGGGCGATGGTGAACAGGTTGAACCGCACGGCCTGCTGGACCGCGGTGGCGGCCGGGTCGGCGGAGGTGACCTCGACGTCGCTCGCCGCCCAGAACCGCTCGTACCAGGCACGCTGCTCGGCGCGGTAGTGCGCCACGTCGTGGCGTCCGGCGCGGTCCAGGGTCCGCTCGCACCGGTCGGCGAGCTCGCGGACCGGCAGGGTGCGGGAGGTGTGGTACGCGACGAGCTTCTCGACCCGGATGGTGCTGCCCTCCCGAGCGTCGACCCGGAAGACCATCTTCGCCAGGTCCGGCTCGTCGCGCAGCACGACCTCGGTGTGGTCCGGCGTGCGGATCCGGTGGTCGGCGGACACCGCGACCGTCATCCCCGAGTTGGCGCAGCGGTAGCCGAGGGTCATCCGCTCCTCCGTGGCCTGGTGCATCCGGGGGAGGAGGACCCGGCCCTGGAAGATGCCGGCCTTGCGCGGGTCGACCATCGAGACCTTGGACTGTGCGGGGGCGTGGTACTCGTCCTCCCCGTCCTGGCGGTTGAGCAGCTGGGAGGAGATGACGACGGGCGCGTCCCCGGAGAGGAGGGTGACCTCGAGGGTGAGCACGGCGAGGTGCCGCTGGGTCATCGAGACCATGCGCGTGGACTCGACCCGCACCTGCTTCCCCGACGGGGTGCGCCACAGCAGGCTGCGCCGCAGGATGCCGTCGCGGAAGTCGAGGCTGCGCTCGTACTCCTCGAGGTCGGCCATCCCGATGACGAGGGGCTCGTCGTCGACGTAGAGCTTCATCAGCTTGGCGTCCGGGACGTTGACGATGGTCTGCCCGGTGCGGGCGAAGCCGTAGGCCGCCTCTGCGTGGCGGATCGGCCAGGTCTCGTGGAACCCGTTGACGAAGGTCCCGTGCTCGTGGGCCTCGCGGCCCTCCTCGGGGTTGCCGCGCATCCCGAGGTAGCCGTTGCCGACGGCGAAGAGGGTCTCGGTGACCCCGAGGTCCCGGAGGTCCGGCTCGCACTCGACGAGCCGCCACGGGTCGGCGGGGAAGCGGGTCCGGTCGAGGGGGTCGGCGGGGATCCGTCCGGTCCTCACAGCAGCTCCTCGAGGTCCTCGACGACGACGGTCGCGCCCGCCTCGCGCAGGGCCTCCTCGCCGGCGCCGCGGTCCACCCCGACGACGACCCCGAAGGACCCCGCGGCGCCGGCGCGGACCCCCGACACCGCGTCCTCGACGACGACGGCGTCCGCGGGCGCGGAGCCGCACTCGCGGGCGGCGTGCAGGAAGGTGTCCGGCGCCGGCTTGCCCGCGAGCCCGAGCGCCGCCGCCACGCGTCCGTCGACGACGCTGACGAAGCGGCCCGCCAGGCCCGCGGCGGCGAGGACGGCGCCGGCGTTCGCCGACGACGAGACGACCGCGAGCGGGGTGCCGCGCTCGCGCAGCGCGTCGAGGAGGGCGAGCGACCCCGGGTACGGCTCCACGCCGTCGCGCTCGAGGACGACGTTGAAGGCCTCGTTCTTCCGGTTGCCGAGCCCGCAGACCGTCTCGGCCTCCGGGGGGTCGCCGGGCAGCCCCTCGGGCAGCTCGATGCCGCGCGAGCGGAGGAAGTCGCGGACCCCGTCGTAGCGGGGCTTGCCGTCGACGTGCGCGAAGTAGTCGTCGGGGGTGTACGGGGAGGTGTCGGCGCCCTCGTGCCGGGCCCCGGCGAGGTAGGCGTTGAACATCTCCGACCACGCCGCCATGTGCACCGCGGCCGTGGGGGTCAGCACCCCGTCGAGGTCGAAGAGCACGGCGTCGACGTCGTCCCAGGCCACTGGTCTCGAGCCGTTCACGGGGCAACGGTAGACCCGCCACCGGGCCCTGCAGGCCCGACCACGCCGCGGCGCCGTGGGCGGCCCCGCCGGGCGCTCCACTACGGTGCTCGTTGTGAGCGAGCCGGTCCGCCTGCCCTTCGACCCGATCGCGCGGGCCCGGGAGCTGTGGGTCGAGCGGTGGGGGGAGGGCTCGCGGGCCGACGCGATGGCCACGGCGACCTCGGTCATGCGGGTCCAGCAGCTGCTCCTCGGCCGGTTCGACGCCATCGCCGGGCGGCACGGGCTCACCTTCGCCCGCTACGAGGCGCTCGTCCTGCTCGCCTTCAGCCGCGAGGGGCGGCTGTCGATGTCGACGATCGGCGAACGGCTCATGGTCCACCCGACGAGCGCGACGAACATCGTCCAGCGGCTCGTCGCTCAGGGCCTCGTCGAGCGGGTCCCCAACCCGCGCGACCGCCGCGGCGCCTTCGCGGTCATCACCGAGGCCGGCCGCACGGCGATGGAGGCGGTGACGGCCGACCTCGAGGCGGTCGACTTCGGCCTCGGGATGCTCGACGACGAGCAGCACCGGGCCCTCTTCGGGCTGCTGCGCGAGGTGCGGGTCGGCGCCCGGGACTTCACCCCCTGAGGGCGTGACGCGGCTCACGCCGCGTGGCTCGGGGATTTGTCGGGGACCCCACCCGTTTGTCATGGTGGAAGGCAGCCCTGTCCCCGGCCGGCGTGCCGGGAGCCCCCGATCCCCGAAGGAACATCCCACCATGGTCCCCCTCGTCACGCGCGTCCTCGGCGCGGTCCTGGCCCTCGTCGGGCTGGCACTGACCGTCGTCGGCGTCTGGTTCGCGACCCAGCTCGGGGGCGCTGGGACCGCGACCTTCACCGCGACCCCGAGCGGCAGCGGCCCCGTCGTCCTCGGCCCCGACGTCCTCAACCGCGTCGACGCCGACGTCGTCGTCACGGCGAGCTCGAACGGCGGCGGCAGGACCTGGATGGCGCTCGCGAACCCCTCCGACGCCACCGCCGTCCTCGGCGGCTCGTCGCGCACGGAGGTCACCGGCGTCTCGGTCCGCGACTGGCGGCTCCTCACCGCACAGCGAGGAAACGGTGCACCCGCGCCGCTCGCGACGGCGGAGCTGTGGCGCAACGAGGACGACGCCGAGGGCCGCGTGTCGATGACCGTCGAGCAGGCCGATGCGCCGGAGACCGTCGTCGTCGCCGCCGAGTCGGGCACCGTCGACCGCGTCACCCTGACCGTCAGTGACAAGACGTGGTTCGTCGAGGCGGTCGTCGCGGCGCTCGTCGGGGTCTTCCTCGTCGTCGTCGGCCTGGTGCTGCTCTGGCCGCGCCGCCGCCGACCGGTCGCGGCCCCGGCCACGGAGGGCAGGGACGAGGCACCGTCGCCCACCGAGGACGTCGCCGCCCCGGAGCCCGTGGACGAGGCCGCCCAGGAGCCCGTGGACGAGGCCGCCCCGGCGCCCACCGAGGACACCACCACCCCCGCCCCCGAACCGACCACCGAACAGACCCCCGCGAAGGAGGCCACGCCGTGAACCGACGGACCACCCGCCGTGCCGGCGCCGCCGCCACCCTGCTCGCCACCCTGCTCGCCGTCACCGGGTGCGGCGCGACCGACGCCCTCGTCGGCCTGCACCCGGCCCCGGCGGAACAGACCTCGGCCGCCCCGCTCGACGCCGAGGGCGCCCGGGCCATCGCCGCGCGCCTCCTCGACGGCGCACGGGCCGCCGCGGCCGAGAAGGGCCCGAAGGGCGACGCCGCCCGCGCCGAGGTCCTCAGCGGGGACGCACTCACCGTCGCCAACGCGGCGGCCGCACGGGGCGTCGTCCCCGCCGCATCCGGCGAGCTCGCCAAGGAGGCCGAACCCACGGTCGTCGCGCAGTCCCGTGGCCGCGGCTGGCCGCGCGCCATCCTCGTGACGACGCTCGACGAGGCGACGAGCACCCAGTACCTCCACGTCCTCGTGTCCGAGTCGCCGCAGGCCCCGTTCACGATCACGGCGAGCGTGCCGATGCTCGGGGGCGCCGAGCTCCCGGCGATCGGCGGCGACCGGATGGGTGCCCCGTTCGTCGATCTCACCGACGGTGAGGGCCTGCCCGTCGCCCCGGAGCGTGCCTTCGCCGACTACGCCGCCGCCCTCGCGGTGCCGAAGCCCGCGACGGTCGACACCGTCGCCACGGACGACACCTTCACGACCGCCCTGCGGACCTCCGCCGCCGCGCAGGCCACGGCGCTCGGCAAGCTCGGCGTCCTCACCCAGAAGCACACCCCCGACCTCGAGCACGCCGTGGCGTTCCGCCTCGCCGACGGGGGCGTCGTCGCGTTCGGCCTCCTGCGCCGCGCCGACGCGATCGCGGTGCGCCCGGGGGCGAAGGAGCTCGTCCTCCCCGCGGACGTCGCCGGCGTCGTCGGCCGGAAGAAGGCCGCCAAGTCGGTCCAGCTGACCAGCCTCGAGCCGGTCGTCCTCGTCGTCCCCACCGACGGTCCGGCCCGGGTCATCGCGGCCTCCGAGCTCGTCGCGTCCGGCAAGGCCGCCTGACCGTCGCCCACCCGGGGCGCCCGCCCGACCCACCCTGAGGAACAATCGCACCATGAGCGAGACACCCCAGCCCGCCGGCACCCGCGGGGCCGTCGACCTGTCGTCGGTCGCCGCGATGACGACGCCGAGCAGCGCGACCGCCGGGGGAGGGATGCCCGCGGGCCCGGTGCCCGGGCAGGCGCCGCCGCCCCCGCCTCGGGTTCCCGCCGGGCTCGTCGTCGAGGTCACCCCGGCGACGCTCCAGCA
>DASSQJ010000319.1:0-4039 GCA_035702545.1 Phycicoccus sp. | reverse complement strand
CAGCGTCCAGTTCATCAAGGACAACCTCGAGGCGGCGATCCTCCTCATCGTCCTGCTCTCCGTGCTCCCCATGGTCATCGAGTACCTCCGCCACCGCCGGCAGGCCGACGAGATCGCCGAGGAGGTCGTCGCCGACATCCGCGAGGACCTGCGCGACGAACACCGCTGAGCGCGGGGCCTGAACCCGCCCACTCAGGCGCCGAGGTCGATGAGCCCGCGCCGGTGCGCCTCGGTGACGGCCGCCGTCCGGTCGGCGACACCGAGCTTCGCGAAGGCCCGGATGAGGTGGGTCTTCACCGTCGCCTCCCCGATGAAGAGCCGGCGCCCGATGTCGGCGTTGGAGTGACCGCGAGCCACGAGCCCGAGCACCTCGACCTCGCGCGCCGTGAGCTCCGGGCCCGCCGGGGCGCGCAACCGGTCGGCGAGCCGTGCGGCCACGGGAGGCGCGAGGACGGTCTCGCCCCGCGCCGCCCGCCGGATCGCCTCGGTGAGCACCGGCGTCGGGGCGTCCTTGAGGAGGTACCCGCGCGCCCCCGCCTCGACGGCGCGGACGATGTCGGCGTCGGTGTCGTACGTCGTGAGGACGAGGACGTGCGGCGCGTCCGGGCCGTCGACGATGCGACGGGTCGCCTCGGCGCCGTCCATGACGGGCATCCGCAGGTCCATGAGGACGACGTCCGGCGAGAGCCGCGGGACGAGGGCGAGGGCCTCCGCGCCGTTCGCCGCCTCCCCGACGACCTCGAGGTCCGGCTCCTCCCCGAGGACCGCCACCATCCCGGCCCGCACGACCGGGTGGTCGTCGACGACGAGCAGCCGGATCACCGGGGCACCTCGAGCCGTAGCGTCGTCCCGGAGCCGGGCGCACTCGTCAGGCTCACCGTGCCGCCCACCTCCGCGGCCCGCGCCCGCACGCCGTCGAGGCCGAAGCCGTCCCGGTCCGTGCCCGCGTCGAACCCGCGGCCGTCGTCGGTGACGGTGAGCACGACGCACTCCGGAGCGTAGGCGAGGGAGAGGTCCACCCGGGCGGCGCCCGCGTGCCGCCGCACGTTGGACAGCGCCTCCTGGGCGGTGCGCAGGATGACGACCTCGGCCGCGCCCCCGAGCGGCTCCGGGTCGCCGTCGACCCGGACGTCGGCCCGGACCCCGTTCTCGCTGCTCACGGCCGACCCGAGCCGCTCGAGCGCCTGGGCGAGCGTGCGCGACTGGAGGTGGCCGGGGGTGAGCTCGGCGACGATGAGCCGCGCCTCGGCGAGGTTGTCGGACGCGGTCCGCTCGATGAGGCCGAGCCGCTCGCGGGCGGTCGTGACGTCCCCGCGCGCGAGGGCGGACTCCGCCGCGCGGGCGAGGGTGACGACCGACGTGAACCCCTGGGCGAGGGTGTCGTGGATCTCCCGGGAGATGCGCTCCCGCTCCTCGTGGACCCCGCGGTCGCGCTCGGCCGAGGCGAGCCGAGCCTGGGTGGCCCGGAGCTGGTCGATGGTGACGGCACGCGCCTCGGCCTCGCGGACGATGCGGTGGATGAACAGGCCGAGCGCCAGCGACAGGCTCAGCGAGATGACGCTGCTCACGAGGATGTCGACGAAGCCGCCGCCGGTCCAGTCGGCCTCCCACCAGCGGACGACCCCGATTGCACCGATCGCGAGGAGGGTGCCGATGACCCCGCCGCGCACCGGCAGCATCGCCCACATCTGCGGGAAGAAGGCGAAGAAGAGCAGCCAGGTCTGCGTCCCGGGGTCGATGACCTGGATGCCGATGAGCGCGGACCAGGCGATGACGTGGTACGCGATGCCGAACCCGAGCGAGTCCTGCCGCAGCGCCCGCGCGCCGAGGGTGACGTAGGCGATCGCGATGACGCCGAGGAGGACGAACGTCGGCCACCTGCCGTTGGGCGCGGACTCGTCGAAGACCGTCACGAGGACGGCGGCGGACCACACGGCGGCGAACACGCCGTGCCAGTACCGCTGCTGGTGGTGCCACATGGCGCCGAGGTCCTCGCTGGAGGAGCGGATGGTCCGCACCCTCACGTCGTCGACGTCGTCCACGTCGCCCATCATCCCGGGCGGGCAAGCGGAGGTCACACCGTTCCCCGCTTGAACCATCGGAACGTGGTGACGCACAGGGCGAGCCCGACGACGGACCAGGCGGCCAGGACCATCAAGGTCCTCCCGTACTCCCAGGTACCCGCCATCTCGGTCGACGCCATCGCGTCCGGGTAGAAGACCGCCCGCATGCCCTGGGCGATCCACTTGAGCGGGAAGAGGGCCGCCACCTGGCGCAGCCACTCGGGGACGCTGTCCCAGCCGATGTAGACCCCGGAGATGAACTGGAGCACGAGCAGCGGACCGATGACGACGGCGCCGATGGATCGCGAGGAGGCGAGGGAGGAGTAGGCGATCCCGAGCACCGTCCCGCAGAACGCACCCAGCAGCCAGACCCCGGCGAAGAGCAGCCAGCGGTCGGCGGACTCCGGCATCGGGACGTCGAAGGCGAACCGCGCCGTGAGGAGGAGGACGACCAGCTGGAGCAGCGAGGTGACCGCGACGAGCCCGACCTTGCCGAGGAAGTAGGCGACCGGCGGCATCGGCGTCGACCGCAGCCGCTTGAGCGACCCGTCGTCGCGCTCGGTCGCGACCGAGAGGGCCATCGTCTGGAAGCTCGTGAGGAGGACACCCGCGGCGATCATCCCGGGGAGGAAGAAGCGGCCCGCCGTCATCCCGCCCCCGTTGCCCTCGAACTGCCCGGAGAACACCACCGAGAACAGGCCGAGGAGGAGGATCGGGAAGAGGAAGGAGAAGAACACCGACTCCTTCTCGCGGGAGTACATCTTCAGCTCGAGCGCGGTGCGGTCGAGGCCGATGGCGAGGGCGTTCATGCCGGGACCTCCGTGGGGGTCTCGTCGGTGACGTGGGGGGCGATGAGGGAGAGGTAGGTGTCCTCGAGCGAGGGACGGGTGACGGTGAGCTCGGGCACCTCGCCGGGGAAGCGCGCGGCGAGGGCGGCGACGTCGGCGGTCGGGGTGGCGGTGCGGATGCTGCGGCGGACCCCGCCCTCCTCCCACGAGACCGTCGCCTCCTCGCGGTGCCGGCCGCCGAGGTTGGTCGGGGTGTCCAGCGCGAGCAGCCGACCGGCCGCGATGACGCCGACCCGGTCGGCGAGCTGCTCGGCCTCGTCGCGGTAGTGGGTGGTGAGCAGGATGGTCGTGCCGTCACCGGCGAGGCCCTTGATGAGGCCCCAGAACTCGCGGCGCGCCTGGGGGTCGAAGCCGGTCGTGGGCTCGTCGAGGAAGAGCAGCTCCGGGTCGCCGATGATGCCGAGCCCGACGTCGAGCCGCCGACGCTGGCCGCCGGAGAGGCCGACGACGCGGTCGTCCGCCTTCTCGGCGAGCCCGACGGCGGAGAGGACCGCGTCGACGTCCCGAGGGGAGCGGTAGCAGCGGGCGGTGCTGGCGAGGACCTCGCGGGGGGTCAGCAGGTCCAGGCCGCCCGAGGTCTGGAGGACGATGCCGATCCGGTCGCGCCACGAGCGGCCGGCGTGGTGCGGGTCCGTGCCGAGGACGCTGACCTCACCCGCGTCGCGGTGCCGGAAGCCCTCGAGGATCTCGACCGTCGTCGTCTTGCCCGCGCCGTTCGGGCCGAGCAGGGCGAAGACCTGGCCGGAGTCGATGTCGAGGTCGAGGCCGTCGACGGCGCGGTGGTCGCCGTACGACTTCGCCAGGCCTCTGATGGTGATGGCGGTGGTGGTCATGGTGTCCACTCTGTCGGTCGGTCCGGCGGGTGCGGGACGCCCGGCCGGTGGACCGGGCGTCCACCGTCCGGTGGACGGCCGGTCCTTATTCGGGTGATCGCGGTCGGGGCGAGTTCAGATGGGGGCCGCCCATCGTCGGGGCGGGTGCGTTCGCGCGGCGCGGCACCGGACCGGCAAGACCGTCCCTCCCGTGGTTGCGCCATCGGAGACGGGCCGATGACGGGAGCCGCCTTCCCGACACCGCTTGTGAGTGGCTGGTCGTTGGCCTGGCTGAGGCCTCTTCGAACATCCGCGG
>DASSQJ010000318.1:0-4135 GCA_035702545.1 Phycicoccus sp. | reverse complement strand
GGTCCGCGTACGTCCCGAGCTCGTCGGCCAGCAGCGAGAGCAGCTCGAGCAGCGCCACACCGGGGTCGTGCTCGGTGGCGTCGGTCCAGTCCCGGAGTGCGGCGCGGGCCCGTGCGGCGACCTCGCGCAGCGCCTCCCGGTCGCGGTCCTCCGGCGGCCGGCTCACGACGGCACCGGTTCGTGCGTCCCGCGCCCGAGGTGGAGCAGCTTCCGGCCCACCCACGCGAACCACACCGGGAGGAGGAGGCCGTAGAGCAGGTAGGCAGGGCCGATCACCGGACGCAGCGCCTCGGAGAGGATGCCCACCGCTCCCGCCACCACCCCGAGGACGCCGAGGGCGCGGCCGAAGAACGACACGCCGCGCATCGCCCACGACAGCAGGAGGATGGCCGCCGCGGTGAGGATCCCCGCCCACGAGACCGCGTTGGTGGCCGCGATGAGCGCCTCCGCCGCGCTCACCAGCCCGGCGCGCTCCGCCTCGTCGCCGCTCGCCCGGTAGGCGTTGCTCAGGACGACGAGCCCTCCGTGCAACGACTGCGGGCTGCTGCCGAGGGCGAGGGCGATGACCTCGGAGGCGATGCCGAACAGCCCGCCGATCGCGGCGAGGGTCCGGTGGGTGTCCTTGAGGGCCACGGCCACCGCACCGAAGACGACGAGCGCGGGGACCGCCAACCCGACGAAGCACACGAGCTCGACGAGGTAGACGGCCCGGTGGGTGGCCACGTAGTCGAGCAGCGCGGCCCCGCGGGTCGGCGGCACGGGCGCGAGGAACACGAGCACGACGGGGACCAGGACGAGGACGACGTACACGAGCGCCGACCAGCCTCCGACCCGGTACAGCGAGGACCACGTGGGGTCCGCGTCGGCCGGGGCCGCCGGCGCCGCCGGTCCGGGCCCCCCTGCCGCAGTGGGCATCCCGGCCACTGCCTCCGTCCGCCGTGACGCACCCATGGCTCCGTCCTCACGTCCGTACCTCGCGGGCATTCTCCTCCGGTCGTGCCACCGCCGCCGTCCGCTGTGGCTGGCCTCACCGGAACCCGCAGCCGGGTCTTGACCGACGTCAAGGCGCGTCGCGGTGTCCCGGGGTGGACTGGGGTCAACGGCAGGGGAGGAGGTCTCCCCGCCACCCACCCGAGGAGATCGGCATGACCGTCACCGACACGTCCGCCACCACCCAGCACCGCCACCTCCAGGAGCCGGACCGCGGGGTCGAGGCAGCGGTGGCCGACCACATCCGCGACCACCACGGCGCGATGGTCGCCGAGCTCGCCCGGCTCACCACCGCTGTGCGGGACGCTCCGCCCGCCGAGGCGACCGCCGCCCGCGCCGCCCTGACGCAGTGGTTCGAGACCACGCTGGTGCCGCACGCCGACGAGGAGGAGGCGACGACGTACCGGGCCGCGCGGGAGCTGCCCGAGGGCCGGCTCCTCATCGAGGCGATGGTGCGCGAGCACGTCCTCATCAAGCGGCTCGTCGCCCTGTTCGCCGAGGCCGAGGGCTCATCCGCGGCCGCCTACGCCCGGGCGGTCCTCGAGGCCTTCACCAGCCACCAGGAGAAGGAGAACGAGGTGATCCTCCCGCTGCTCGTGGCGGCGCCGCAGGTCTCGCTCGCCGAGGTCATGGCCGCCGCGCCCGGCGGCCACCAGGTCGGTGAGCACGCCCACCACCACCACCACCACTGAGCCGGGTCAGGCCCGCGACGCGGCCCGCAGCCTCTCGGGGTCCACGATCTCGACGAGGCCACGCGGGCCGAGCCGGAGCGCG
Organism: Phycicoccus sp.; assembly: GCA_035702545.1. Lineage (GTDB taxonomy): Bacteria > Actinomycetota > Actinomycetes > Actinomycetales > Dermatophilaceae > DASSQJ01. Next base: position 2,371 of record DASSQJ010000318.1, on the reverse strand, counting down.
CCGGCGTCCTGGAGGGCGCCGAGGCGACGGCTCAGCGTCTCCGGCGTCGTCCCGAGGTAGGACGCCAGGTCCTTCTTCGTCGACGGCAGGCGGAACGTCGACGAGCCCGCCTCCTCGGCGAGCTCGAGCAGGTGGTCGGCGAGGCGCCGGCCCACCGACGCGCCGGTCACCGAGGCGAGCTGCTGCTCGGCGTCCTCGAGGCGCGAGGAGAGGGTCGAGAGCATCCGCAGGCCCACCTCGGGGCGCTCCCGGAGCAGCCGGGCCATCGCGTCGCCGTCCACGACGCACACCTCCGCCGCGTCGAGGGCGACCGCCCACGAGTCGACCGGCCGTCCGGTGAGCAGGGTGGTCTCGCCGAGGAACTCCCCGGGATGGAGGATGCGCAGCAGCTGCTCGGACCCGGTGTCGCTGGACCGGTGCACCTTCACCCTCCCGCGGTGGACGATGCGCAGTCCGGAGCCCTCACCGGGCCGGTGCACCTGCTCGCCGCGGGCGTAGTGGCGGGTCACCGCGACCTCGGCGATGCGGTGCCGGTCCTCGCTCGACAGGTCCTCGAACAGGGGGACCCGGCTCACGCAGTCGAACCGTGCGTCGACCCCCGAGCCCGGCGGATGGTGCGTCATGTGGGTCATCCTCGCCGACGTTCGAGCACGAGTGCGTCGACGACGGCGGCCACCTCGGCCATGCCGCCCGCGCGCGCCATGCTCTGCGCGACCCGACGGGCCGCCTCTCGGTACCTCGGGTCGTCGAGCACGTCGTGGACCGCCTCGCCCACCGCGGCGGGGGTCGGTGTCTCGGTCCGGAGCCGCCGGCCGACGCCCGACCACGCGACGCGGGCGGCAACCTCCGGCTTGTCCTCCTGGCCACCGCTGCTGACGACGGGCACGCCGTGTCGCAGCGCGTACTGCACGCCGCCGTAGCCGCCGTTGGTCACGAAGACGGCGGTCCTCGGCAGCAGCTCGTCGTACGGGAGGTACTCGGCGGCGCGCGCGTTGGGCGGCAGTGGTGGCAGGGAGTCCAGCGGCCGGCCCCCGGTGGAGACCACGACGAGCACCTCGGCGCCCGCCAGCGCCTCGAGCGCCGGGGCGATGACCTGCCGGTAGTCGCGGTTCGCGATCGTCCCCTGGGTGACGTGGACGACGGGCACGGACCCGTCGAGGTCGCCCCACCACGGGGGCAGGGGCGCCCGCGAACCGGCGGCGGAGACCGGTCCCACGAAGTGCAGCGTCGCCGGGGCGTCGGACCGCGGGTACTCGAACTCGGGCACGGTGAACTGGAGGATCGCCTCCGCGTGCCGCGGCCAGTCGAGGACGGGGAACGGCAGCGGCCGGCCGTGGATGTCGCGGTACACCGCGTGGGCGAGCCGCTCCGCCCTCGGGAAGACGGTGCGGGCGGCGACGGCTCCCAGGGCGGCGTTGCGCAGTCGGCCGACCGCTCCCGACCGCGGAGTCAGCCCCATCCCGTATGGCGCGGTGTCCCGGCTGGCGATCATCAGGGGGAGGACGCCGCAGACGACCATCGCGGGCCGCGCGTGGGAGGGGTGTCCCAGCAGGAGGGCCCCGCCGGCGAACGCCGGGTCGGCCAGCACCACGTCGACGTCGCCCTCGCAGTGCGCCGACATCACCGCGTCGTGCTGGGCCCGGCCCGGCCGCACGAAGACGTTCTCGAGGTCGAAGGCGACAGCCCGGGCTCCCTTGAGGCGGGCGCGCTCGGGAAAGACCTCGCCCCAGTCCTGGCGATCGTCGAAGTCGGCCTCCTCGGGCAGCGGCACGTGCTCGGCGCCCGTCGCCGCGACGCTGTCCGCGAACCGTGAGCCGGTGATGAACCGCACGGTGTCACCCCGCGCCACGAGGTGCTCGGCGACGCCGAGGAGGGGGCTGACGTGCCCGTGGATGGGAACGGTGGCGATGACGATCGATGGCATGGTGCCCGCCTCTCCGGCACCCGCTCGGCGAGTCGGGTGCCACCGGCAGTATTCATCGGTATGGCATGCTGGTCAATGATGCGAGCACGAACCGAATCCCGCCGCCCCTATCGCTCGGCTCTCCGTCGTCGTCAGGCCGAGGAGACCCGTCGCCGCGTCGTCGAGGCCGCCCTCGACCTGTTCGCCCGACGGGGCTACCACGCGACGACCTTCACCGACATCGCCGCGGCGGCGGACGTCTCGGTGCAGACCGTCCAGAAGCACGGCCCGAAGTCCGCCCTGCTCCAGTCCGCGGTCGAGCTCGCGTCGTTCGGGGTCGAGGGGGAGACGGACTTCTTCGCCACGGAGGTCGGGAGGTCGGTGCTCGACGTCGCCGACGCCGACGCCCTCGCCGCGGCGGTCGGCGAGGCCATGCTGGCGATCAACGCCCCGTCCGCAGCCGTGTGG
>DASSQJ010000317.1:0-3813 GCA_035702545.1 Phycicoccus sp. | reverse complement strand
GGCCGCCCCCGCGACCCGCGAGGGCGACTCGGCCCAGCCCGGCGGTCCCCGTCCGGCCCCCCGGCCGGCCGGTCCCCGCCCGGGGAACAACCCGTACGCCCCGAGCCAGGGCATGGGGCGCAGCCGCGAGGCCGCCCCGCGTCCGGGCAACAACCCGTTCGCCCCGAGCCAGGGGATGCCCCGTCCGCAGAGCCGTCCGGCCCCCCGGCCGGGTGGCGCCGGCGGTCCCGGCGGCCCGCGGCCCGGTGGGGTCCGTCCCAGCCCCGGGATGATGCCCGACCGCAGCGCCGTCGCCCGGCCCGGTGACCGGCCGGCCCGTGGCGGCGGCCGCCCCGGCGCCGGCGGTGCCGGCCGTCCCGGTGGCGGCGGCGGCGGGTTCGCCGGCCGTCCGGGTGCACCCGCCGGCCGCGGTGGCCGCGGCAGCACCCAGGGTGCCTTCGGCCGCGGCGGTGGCCGTCCGGGTCGGGCCCGCAAGTCCAAGCGCGCGAAGCGCATGGAGTTCGAGGAGATGCAGGCGCCGACGATCGGCGGCGTCAGCGTCCCCCGCGGTGACGGCACGACGATCGTCCAGGTCCGGCAGGGCGCGAGCCTCACCGACTTCGCCGACAAGATCAACGCCAACCCGGCATCCCTCGTCACCGTCCTGTTCCACCTCGGTGAGATGGCGACGGCGACGCAGAGCCTCGACGAGGACACCTTCAAGGTGCTCGGCTCCGAGCTCGGCTACGACATCCGGATGGTCTCGCCGGAGGAGGAGGAGCGCGAGCTCTACGACTCCTTCGACATCGACCTCGAGTTCGGTGTCGACTCCGAGGACGAGGCCGACCTCGAGGCGCGCCCGCCGGTCGTCACCGTCGTCGGCCACGTCGACCACGGAAAGACCCGCCTGCTGGACGCGATCCGGCACGAGGACGTCGCCGGCCACGAGGCCGGTGGCATCACCCAGCACATCGGTGCGTACCAGATCCACCGCGAGCACGAGGGCGTCGACCGGGCCATCACCTTCATCGACACCCCCGGTCACGAGGCGTTCACCGCCATGCGTGCCCGTGGCGCCAAGGTCACCGACATCGCGATCCTCGTGGTGGCGGCCGACGACGGCGTCATGCCGCAGACGATCGAGGCGCTCAACCACATGCAGGCGGCCGACGTGCCGATCGTCGTCGCGGTCAACAAGATCGACGTCGAGGGTGCGAACCCCAGCAAGATCCGCCAGCAGCTGACCGAGTACAACCTCGTGGCCGAGGAGTACGGCGGCGAGACGATGTTCGTCGACGTCTCGGCCAAGCAGGGCCAGAACATCGACCAGCTGCTCGAGGCCGTGCTGCTCACCGCCGACGCGGCGCTCGACCTGCGGGCCAACCCGCACCGGGACGCCCGCGGTGTCGCGATCGAGGCGAACCTCGACAAGGGCCGCGGTGCCACGGCGACCGTGCTCATCCAGTCGGGAACGCTGCACGTCGGTGACGCGATCGTCGCCGGGTCCTCGCACGGCCGCGTCCGGGCGATGCTCGACGAGCACGGCGACCAGGTCCCGGAGGCGACCCCGTCGCGGCCGGTGCAGGTGCTGGGCCTGTCCTCGGTCCCGCGGGCCGGCGACACCTTCGTCGTCGCCCCCGACGACCGCACCGCGCGGCAGATCGCCGAGAAGCGCGAGGCGGCCGACCGTCAGGCGAGCCTGGCCAAGGCCCGCAAGCGCATCTCGCTCGAGGACCTCAACGAGGCCCTCGCGGCGGGCAAGGTCGACACCCTCAACCTCATCCTCAAGGGTGACGTGTCGGGTTCGGTCGAGGCGCTCGAGGACGCCCTGCTCCAGATCGACGTCGGTGACGAGGTCGACCTGCGGATCATCGACCGTGGCGTCGGCGCGATCACGCTGAACAACATCAACCTCGCGATGGCGTCCAACGCGATCATCATCGGCTTCAACGTGCGGGCCGAGGGCCAGAACGCCGAGGTCGCCGAGCGTGAGGGCGTCGAGATCCGGTACTACCCGGTCATCTACCAGGCGATCGAGGAGATCGAGCAGGCCCTCAAGGGCATGCTCAAGCCGGAGTTCGAGGAGGTCGAGCTCGGGTCCGCCGAGATCCGCGAGATCTTCCGGTCGAGCAAGTTCGGCAACATCGCCGGGTCGATCGTCCGCAGCGGGGAGATCCGCCGCGGCAGCCGGGCCCGGATCACCCGCGACGGTGTCGTCGTGGCCGAGAACGTCGAGATCGCCGGCCTGCGCCGGTTCAAGGACGACGTCACCGAGGTCCGCGAGGGCTTCGAGTGCGGCATCAACCTCGGCAGCCACAACGACCTCCAGCTCGGGGACCTCATCACCACGTACGAGATGCGGGAGAAGCCGCGCACCTGAGCGCAGCGAAGGCGCGCGGCTCGACCGCAGCTCGTCCCTCGAGATGCGGTGGGTCCCACGCTCTGCGTGGGCGAAGCCGCGCACCTGAGCGCAGCGACCGCCGGTCGAACGACGAGGACGCGCCGTCCACCCTCCGGGGTGGGCGGCGCGCCCTCGTCGTATCGCGGCCCCGAGCGCGGGTCAGGCGACCAGGGCTTCGCCGAGGATCTCGCCATCGCGCGCGCCGGGGAGCACGGCGAAGAGCGCCGACCCGACGGGTGTGGTCCACAGGTTGAGCAGGTCGAGCTCGGCGAGCCGGGCCTGCACCGGGACGTACTGGCGGAGCGGGTCGGCCTGGTAGGCGACGAAGACGAGCCCGGTGCCGGCGCCGCCGCCGCTGCCGTCGTCATACGAGTACGGCCGGCGGAGGAACCGCTCGTGCGGTGCCCCGGCGTGCGCCCGCCGGAGGTGCGCGCCGTCGTCGACGACGTGGAACCCGAGCTCGTCGGTCGCCTCGAGGTCGGGCGCCGTGTGCACGCCGCCGCCGGTGACCGGTGCGCCGGTGTCGAGGCGACGGCCAATCGCGTTCTCCCGCGAGGCCCTGTCGACCCGGTCCCAGGCGTCCAGCCCCATGGCGATCCGCCGGACGACGACGGAGGAGCCGCCGCGCAGCCATGCGGGCGCCTCCCCTCCCGCCCAGAGCAGGTGGGCATCCGTCCCGGCCACGTCCGGCTGGACGGTGCCGTCGACCTGGCCGAAGAGGTTCCGCATGGGGACGCCCGGCCCCTCGAACGGCTCCCGGAAGCCACGCTGCACCCAGCGCGTCGTCGCCAGGCCCGCGGCCGCGGTGACGAGTCGGCGGTGCGCGTGCGCGACCGTCGTCGGGCTGTCGGCGCACACCTGGAGGAGCAGGTCGCCGCCGCTCCACCGCTCCTCGAGCCGGTCGATGGCCGGGAACGCGGGCAGCGGCGCGAGCCAGGCAGGGGCCTCGGCGCCGGCGGCCGCGACGACCCGCGGCCCCACCGCCACCGTGACGGTGAGTGAGGCCGGCACGGCGGCAAGCTCCGGCTCCAGGTCGGTGAGCGGGGCGCGCCCGGCCATCAGCCGCTCCACGTCGTCGGTCCACACCGCGAGCAGCCGGCGCACGGCGTCACGGTCGGCCCCCGGGACGAGGTCGAGGGCGACGAACGCCGCGTGCGGTGGCGGCGGCTCGAGGATGCCGGCCTGGTGCGGCCCGCGGAACGGCCTGGCCACCGCCCGTGCGGCCTCGAGCCGGCGGTCGGTCGGCGGGGGAGTCCCGCCGCCGGCCGCCGCCGCGGCCCCGGCGGCCCCCGCGGCGACGCCCGCGCCCGCGCAGAGCAGCCCCGAGAACAGGACGGCCCGGCGCCCGGGTGCCGCCGCCTCCGTCTCCGGCGACGAGGGCGGCCTGCTCACGAGGCGGAGGGGGTCGGCGCGTAGGACTCCTCGGCCCCGGT
>DASSQJ010000316.1:0-4764 GCA_035702545.1 Phycicoccus sp. | reverse complement strand
GTGGCGCGCATCGCACAGATCACCCCCGGGAGGGTGGGGCGGGCTACTCCCCGGCGTGGGACCCTCGCCCCGAGGGCAGCCCGGCCACCGGACCGCCCACCGAGCGCTGGCGGCGAGGAGTGAGTCCCATGGCGCAGACCCGGCCGATCCCCCTGGACGACGACGAGCGGGCCGAGCTCGAACGGCTGCGGGCCGAGGTCGCCCGGCTGCATGCCGCCCCGGAGCAGCCACCGGTGGCGCCGACCGAGCCGACGGCGCCACGCCACCGGCTGCGCACGGTCGGCGCGGTGGTCCTCATCGTGCTCGGGTGCGTCCTCGCGCCGCTCTCGGCGGCATCGGTCTGGGTGAGCACCCAGGTGACCAACACCGACGCCTACGTCGAGACGGTCGCTCCCCTCATCGAGGACCCCGCTCTGCAGAAGGCCTTCGCGAACGCGGTGACCACCGAGGTCTTCCGCCGGCTCGACATCAAGGGCACCGCCGAGGAGGTGCTCCAGACGGTTGCCGACAAGACCGACCTGCCGCCGCTCATCGAGAACCGGCTGCTCGGCCTCGCGGTACCGCTCACGGACGGCGTGCAGAGCTTCGTGTCCGACCAGGTCAACTCGATGGTCGCGAGCGAGGACTTCAAGCAGCTCTGGGTCGAGGCGAACCGCACCGCCCACCAGGAGCTCGTCGCGACGCTGACCGGCGAGCGCCAGGGCGCGGTCCAGGTCACCGACGGGACGGTGTCGGTCAACATCGCGCCGTTCGTCGGGCTCGTCAAGCAACGGCTCATCGACCGCGGCTTCACGGTCGCCGAGCGGATCCCCGACGTCCAGGCCAGCTTCGTCGTCCTCCAGTCGGCCGACCTGGCGCGGGCCCAGCGGCTCTTCGCGGTCCTCGACACGCTCGGGACGATCTTCCCGTTCATCGTCCTCGCTGTCCTCGCGGGCGGGGTGCTCCTCGCGGTGGACCGGCGGCGGGCCCTCGTCGGCGCGGGGCTGGGCCTCGCCCTCGCGATGCTCGTCCTCGCCATCGTCCTGGCCCTCGTCCGGGCGCGCTACCTCGCCGCGGTCCCCCCGGACGTCCTGCCCCGAGGGGCGGCGATCACGCTGTTCGACACGATCGTCCGCTTCCTCCGCTCGACGCTGCGCACGGCGCTCCTCCTCGGCCTCGTCGTCGCGTTCGCCGCCTGGGTCGCCGGCCCGTCCGGCGCCGCGGTCCGCACGCGGCGCTTCGTCGGCCAGGGCGTCAACGCGGTCCGCGGCTGGGGCGGGGGGTCCGCGGGCCTCGCCGGCAGCGGGGTCGGACGCGTCGTGCGCACCGTGCGCCGGCCGCTCCAGGTCCTCACCGTCGTCGTCGCCGGGCTCGTGCTCGTCTTCTGGGACCAGCCGACCCCGGCGGTGCTCGTCGGCATCCTCCTCGTCGTCCTCCTCGTCCTCGCCGTCATCGAGCTGCTCGGCAGCCGCGAGGTCGGACCGGCCCCGCAGCCGGCCGCCGAGGGGGCGGTGCTCGAGGGCCCCACGGAGGATTCGGATCAGGTGTCCGCAGAACCCGTCGCCGACGGCTCCGGCGACCTCAGCGCCGAGCCCCAGTCGGCGTCCCGCGCCACCCGGTAGGCCGGCCGGTTCCTCCGTGTCACGACCTCCGGGCCCGCGGTGCCGTCCGGGCGGCACACCTCGAGGCGCACCAAGCCCTTGCGCCGGACCGGGTGGCGGAGGACCCGTGGCGCCCTCTCTCCGACCGCTGCCCGCGATGCGAGGACGAAGGAGAACTTCTCGTCCTCGTGGCCGAGCTCCGCGCCCTTGAGTCGGCGGTGCAGGGCGGTGCGGTCCAGCCGGACCGAGAAATGGCACCAGTCGCCGGGGCGGGCGGCCACGGGGCAGGAGCCGTCCTGGGGGCAGGGCGCGACGAGGTGCCACCCGGCGGCCACGAGCCGCTCGCGCGCCGCGAGGACCGCCGCGAACCCCCGCGGGGTGCCGGGCTCGACGACGAGGACGAGCCCGGCGGAGGCTGCCGCGGCGTCCACCACCGAGGCCTGCGTCGCGGGCTCGAGCTCGCCGAGCACGTAGCTGACGGTGACGAGGTCCGCCGGCGCCACCACCGCCCCCGCCTCGAGGGTGGCGCGGAACCAGCGCGCCCCCGCGACGGGCGAGGGGCCGTGGGCGGCGATCCGCCGGCCCCGGTCGAGGGCGTCGGGCGACCCGTCGACGACCGTGACCGCGACGAGCTCGGGGAACGCCTCGGCGGCCGCCCACGCAGCGGCGCCGGTCCCGCCGCCGAGGTCCACGAGCGACCGGACCGGCAGCGCCGCACCGGTGTCCAGCCCCATCCGCAGGGCCCGCGAGACGGCGGCGTGCGTGGCCGGCATCCGGTACGCCGCGTACGCCGCCGCCGACGCCGGGTCGCGGAGCACCCGGGCCTCCGGGGGCGCGCCCGACCGGTACGTCTCGATGAGCCGGCCGGTCGCCCGGCGCAGCGCCGCGACGTCCTCCCCGTCGAGGACCGCGTCGATGGCGCGGGTCAGGGTCAGCGGCACGACGTCATCCTCCTACGCTGGGGCCCAGGCACCGGCCGAGGAGGTCCTGCGATGGCTCGTCGGGTGCTCGTCGTGGACGACGAGCGCGAGATCCGCACCGTCCTGCGCGCCTACCTCGAGGCGGAGGGCCACGTCGTCCTCGAGGCCGGTACCGGGGCCGAGGCGCTGCGCCGGGCGCTGGCGACCGACGGGTCCGCCCCCGACCTGGTCCTCCTCGACATCGGCCTGCCCGACCTCGACGGGCTCGAGGTGCTCCGCACCCTCCGCCGCAGCTCGGACGTCTACGTCATCCTCGTCACCGCCCGGGCGGAGGAGACCGACACCCTCATCGGGCTCTCGACCGGGGCCGACGACTACGTGACGAAGCCGTTCAGTCCCCGCGAGGTCGCGGCCCGGGTCCGGACCGTGTTGCGGCGCACCCGCTCAGAGGATGCCGGGGTGGCGGCGGGAAGCGTCCCGCGAGAGCGGGACGCGGTGCTCCGCTTCCCGGGCCTGACCCTCGACCCGGTCCGCCGCGAGCTCGTCGTCGGGGGCCGCGAGGTGGTCCTCTCCGCGCTCGAGTTCGACCTGCTCCGCGCGCTCGCGTCCTCGCCCGGCCGGGTGTTCTCCCGCGCCCAGCTCCTCGAGGAGGTCTGGGGGTACGACTTCTTCGGGGACGAACGGGTCGTCGACGTCCACGTCCGGAGCATGCGCCGGGCCCTCGGCGACGACGCCGCCGACCCCACCGTCATCGGGACGGTCCGGGGGGTCGGCTACAAGTTCCTCCTGCGGCCGGAGGGGGAGGAGCGGTGAACCGGCTCAGCACCCGCCTCGTCCTCTCCCACCTCCTCGTCGCCCTGGTCGGGGGGGTGGCGACCTTCCTCGTCGTCCGCGTCCTGACGCCGGTCATCTTCGACCAGCAGATGGGGATGACGGGCAACGGCCCGATGATGGGGCAGGGCAACCAGGGGCAGGGGTCCCCGGGGCAGGGGTACCAGGGCAGCCTGCGGACCCAGGTCGCCGACGCCGTGACCCAGGCCCTCGGCGTGGGCCTGCTCGTCGGCGTCGTCGCGGCCGCGGCGCTCGGTGCCCTCGCCGCGGCGCGCCTGGTCCGGCCGCTGCGCCGGGTCTCCGAGACGACCCGGCAGATCGCCGCGGGGCGCTACGACGTCCACGTCGAGCGCCCGCACGAGACCGAGCTCGCCGCCCTCGCCGACGACGTCAACACCCTCGGGCAGGCCCTCGCCGAGACCGAGGCCCGCCGGACCCGGCTGCTCGGCGAGGTGGCGCACGAGATGCGGACCCCGCTCACGGTCGTCGACGGCCACGTCGAGGGGATGATCGACGGGGTCATCCCGGTGACGCCCGAGGAGCTCGGGCTGGTGAGCGAGGAGGTCCGCCGGCTCCGCCGGCTCTCCGACGACCTGTCCGCGCTCTCGCGGGCCGAGGAGGGACGGGTCGTCCTCCACACCGCGCCGGTCGACCTCGCCCTCGTCGTCGGGGCCGCGGCCGAGCGCCTGCGCCCACAGGCCGAGGACGCCGGCCTCCGGCTCTCCGTGCGGGCACCCGGTCCCGTCCCGGTGGTCGCGGACGCGGACCGGGTCGCCCAGGTCGTGACGAACCTCGTCGGGAACGCGGTGCGCGCCACCGGGTCCGGCGGGATCGATGTGGCCGTCGGCACGGAGGGGCAGTGGGCGCTCGTCACCGTCTCCGACACGGGGGAGGGACTGGCCGGGCCCGACCTGGCGCGGGTGTTCGAGCGGTTCTACCGGGTCCCCGGGCGGCGGGGGGAGCGGGAGGGTGGGGGCTCCGGCATCGGGCTGACCATCGCCCGCGGCATCGTCCGCGCGCACGGTGGGGAGCTCACCGCGGCGTCCCCGGGCCCCGGCGGCGGTGCCGTCTTCACCGTGCGCCTCCCGCTCACGGAGGCGAGCACCGGATGAGCGCCGCGGTGGGGGCGTCCGACATCCTCGTCGTGGGGGGCGCGCTCCTCGGCTTCGCCCTCGTGTCGCGCCGGCTGGCCGGCACCGCGGTGACCCCGCCGATGGTGTTCGTGGCGGTCGGGCTCGTCGTCGGGCCGTCCACCCTCGGGCTGCTCCACCTCGACATCGGCTCCGGCGGGCTACGGCTGCTCGCCGAGGCCACGCTGGCCCTCGTCCTCTTCACCGACGCCTCGCGCCTGGACAGCCGCCGGCTCGCCCGCGACCGCTCGCTGCCCGTCGCGCTGCTGGCGGTGGCCCTGCCGGTGACGATCCTCCTCGGGG